>NZ_LZOX01000001.1:0-293361 GCF_001679495.1 Haemophilus sp. CCUG 66565
CAGAAGAACCCCAGTTGAAAAGCTGGGGTTTTGTTTTTTATAATTTATTCATTATTTAAAGAAAAGAATTAAAGTAGAAAATAGGGCTCTTTGTTCAGAGACTAAGTTTTTTATTTTTTGTATTGCCTACAATATAGTTTTAATAAATATACCTATTTATATCATTTATAGTTTTGATTTTTTATATTTTTCAAATAGACTTTGTATACTCATTTCTAATCTCATCCATTATGCTTAAAAATTTAGACGAAATAACTTCAAGTATTATCGCTGATCCTCAAAATAAAGATTTTACAGGTCGTGGAATTTTTCCTTTATTTTCGGCCCCTAAAACAGCTAGGATTAATATTGTTGGTCAAGCACCTGGATTAAAGGCTGAGCAAACTCGTTTATATTGGAATGATAAAAGCGGTGATCGTCTGCGTGATTGGCTAGGTGTGGATTACGATTATTTTTATAATTCAGGGATGTTTGCGGTTCTTCCTATGGATTTCTATTATCCTGGAAAAGGAAAATCTGGAGACTTACCTCCAAGGTCTGGGTTTGCAGAAAAATGGCATCCCCAGATTCTAGAAAATTTACCGAATATTCAGTTAACCCTTTTGATTGGTCAATATGCACAGAAATTTTACCTTTCGGATAATAAAAATAACGTAACTGAAACAGTTAAAAATTATCAAAAATTTTTACCGCACTTTATTCCTTTAGTTCATCCTTCACCTAGAAATCAATTTTGGATAGAAAGAAATCCTTGGTTTGGCGAAAAGGTCATTCCCGATTTGCAAAAATTAGTGAAGCGTATCATCAATGAATCAAAAGGGTAGTTGTCATATTTTTACTTTTTTCAATCTTAAGGCGTTCATCAATACGGAAATTGAACTCATCGCCATCGCAGCACCTGCAATGACTGGATTTAGAAAACCGAAAGCAGCAAGGGGTATTCCGAGAATATTGTAAATCAAAGCAAAAAATAGATTTTGTTTGATATTTTTCAAGGTCGCCCTTGCAATAAAAAGCGCATCTACAAGTTGATTCACCGAATGTTGCATAAGTGTTGCAGAGGCCGTTTGTTCCGCAATATCTGAACCTGATTTCATCGCAAAACTGACGTTTGCAGCGGCTAAAGCAGGCGCATCATTTATTCCATCACCTACCATTGCTACAACATGACCTAGAGCTTTCAGCTTTTGAATTTGTTCCGCCTTATCTCTAGGGCTGAGGCCTCCAAAGGCTTTCTTAATGCCGAGTTGTTTCGCTATGTAATCCACGACAGATTGTTGATCGCCACTCATAATTACTACATCAATATTTTGCTGTTGTAAGCGTTGAATGGCGTGCAAGCTATCGTTTTTTAAGGTATCCGTCAGCGCAAATGCGCCAATGGGTTCATTATTTATAGATACCGCGACAATGCTCGCAATTTGCCAGATATCCTCTAAATTTTTAGGCAAGATTAAACCGCAATAATCGGGTTTGCCTACTTTTATTGTTCCTACTTGTTCTAATTCGGCTTGAATGCCTTGACCGACTTCCATCTTTGAAAAAAGTGCGGTGGGAATTTCTAACATTTTTTGTTCTGCTGCTTGCACAATAGCTTTTGCAATTGGGTGGTTAGCTTGTCGTTCAACAGCTGCGGCAAAGCGATACAAATCTTCTTCAGAATACACCGCACTTTGTGGCTGCCATAAAGCAGAGATTTCAAGCTCGCCTTTTGTTAGCGTGCCTGTTTTATCAAGTACAACGGTATCCACATGGGCAGTTCCCTCCATTGCTGCTGCATCTTTAAACCATACGCCAGCATTGACCGCTTTACCTAAACCAACCATGATGGATGCTGGTGTGGCTAATCCCAAGGCACAAGGGCAAGCAATTACAAGCACGGATACTGCGTGAATAAGTGAAGACACACTATCATTCGTCAGAACGTAGGTGAGTGCGAAAGTAACAAGTGAAATCAGTAATACAGCAGGTACAAACACTGACGCAACTTTGTCAGCAAATCGTGCAATTGGCGCTTTTGAACCTTGCGCATCTGATAATGCATTCATCATATCGCCAAGTAAGGTTTGGCTACCAAGCTGATTCGCTTGATAGATGATAGAACCTTCAGTTACCATCGCCCCCGCTAATACTTTTCCACCTTTCTGTTTTTCTTCTGGACGAGATTCACCCGTTAAATGACTTTCATCACACCACCCATTTCCACTTTCAATTATACCGTCTGCTGCAATACGCTCGCCTTGATTGGCACGAATGATCTCGCCAATATTGACTTGGTCAAGGGCAATTTCAGTCCATTTGTCATTACGTAGTGCAGTGACTTTTTTCGGTGTCAGTTGCAAGAGCATGCTTAAGCTATTTAGGCTGTGCTTTTTAGTGCGATCTTCAAGAAATTTTCCAAGACTGACAAAACCAATCACCATAACAGAAACTTCAAAGTACACATGTCCCATTGCATGATTGTCGTGGTAAAACAACATGAAAGCAGAATAAAGATAAATGGTGAGCGTTCCTGTACTGACAAGGACATCCATATTGGCAAGTCCACCACGAATACTACCGATTGCTCCGCGATAAAATGGAATGGCTAACCAAAGTTGCACAATGCTCGCTAATGCAAATTGCCAAATAGGTGGCAACATTAAGTTATGTGAGCCACTCATCATGCCAAGCATACCAATCAGAAATGGAATATTGATTATCCAAAGTATGATTAATCGCCAAGGGATTGATATATTTTTTTCTTCTATTGGTAATTCGTTGGCTTGTTTGATATGAGCAGAAAAACCTGTTTTATGAATAATCTCTATAATTTCAGTTTCGCTTACTTGCGTAGAGTCAAATACAACTTGTGCTTCTTCGGCAGCAAAATTCACTCCAGCTTGTTGTACAAATGTTTTCTTATTTAAAACTTTTTCAATACGATTGGCACAAGATTGGCAGGTCATCCCACCAATCTGAATCGAAATTTTTTTACTCTGTGACGTCAAATCCGGCATCTTCAATTACCTCAATCAACTATTTCAGTTTCGCTTACTTGCGTAGAGTCAAATACAACTTGTGCTTCTTCGGCGGCAAAATTCACTCCAGCTTGTTGTACAAATGTTTTCTTATTTAAAACTTTTTCAATACGATTGGCACAAGATTGGCAGGTCATCCCACCAATCTGAA
This sequence comes from Haemophilus sp. CCUG 66565, assembly GCF_001679495.1. Lineage (NCBI taxonomy): Bacteria > Pseudomonadati > Pseudomonadota > Gammaproteobacteria > Pasteurellales > Pasteurellaceae > Haemophilus > Haemophilus sp. CCUG 66565. Next base: position 3,172 of record NZ_LZOX01000001.1, read on the forward strand.
TCGAAATTTTTTACTCTGTAGCGTCAAATCCGGCATCTTCAATTACCTCAATCAACTGTGCAACATTGACTCGATTTTCATCAAAAGTAATATTTGCTTTACCTTCTAGTTGAACATCAGCAGACTGTACGCCATCTAATTCAGTTAAAACTTGAGTAACGCTTTTTACGCAACCGCCGCAATGCATGCCTTCTATGTTTAATGTGATAGTTTTCATTTTTACTCCTTGTTAGTTGTTTTATTGATGGCTACACTATAAACTTTTACGTAAGGTTAAGGTCAAGAAATTTTTTATGAATATTAGTGAAGCCGCAAAATTAGTAGGTTTATCTACGAAACAAATCCGTGATTATGAAAAAATGGGTTTAATTAAACCCGCTATTCGCAGTTTATCGGGATATAGAAATTATGGAGAAAGTGATTTAGAAAGGTTGCATTTTATTCGCCACTCACGCGATGTGGGGTTTTCATTACATCAAATCGCACAATTATTAGCACTACAAGATAATCCTAAGCGTAGTAGTCGAGAAGTGAAAGTGCTAACTGCTCAACATATTGCGATGTTGAATCAACAAATAGAACAGTTACAAAAAATGGTACAAGAATTGCAGCGTTGGCATGATAATTGTCAGGGCAATGATTTCCCTGAATGTTCAATTTTGAATGGGTTAAAAGGATAAATGGAAAGTGCGGTTAATATTCCCAGCTTTCTGGATCGACACCTAATTCACGCATAAGAACTTTGGCATCTTCGGGAATTTCATCATTACGCTCTTTCATTAAATCTGCATCGGTGGGCAAAGGTTGACCGGTGAATGCATGCAAAAATGCTTCGCAAAGTAATTCACTGTTGGTTGCATGACGTAAACTTTTTAATTGGCGGCGAGTGCGTTCATTCGTCAAAATTTCCAATACTTTGATTGGAATAGACACAGTGATTTTTTTTACTTGCTCGCTTTTTTTGCCATGTTCTGCATAAGGGCTGATATATTTTCCGTCCCAATCCGCCATAATTTACCTTAGTGCTTATTGATAACCTTACAAATTGTCCGTATTCTAATGAAAAATCAAATAAATAACAATCTAGACGGCTAAACTTCTATGTTAAAAAGAGAAAGAAAAGTGCGGTAATTTTTTAGATTAAATTTAAAGAAACGCTAGACAGTATAGGGTTTTAGTGGTAATTTACGCGCCATTCAAAGGGCATTGGCTCACCATTCGAATCATCAATTCTTATTAATTCCAATATTTATTCATTATGCATTTAACTGAACTTAAAAATACGCCTGTTTCTGATCTTGTGAAACTTGGCGAAGAACAAATGGGCTTAGAGAATTTAGCTCGTTTGCGTAAACAAGATATTGTCTTCGCAATTTTAAAACAGCACGCCAAAAGCGGTGAAGATATTTTCGGCGGCGGCGTATTAGAAATCTTACCGGATGGTTTTGGTTTCCTTCGTTCTGCTGACAGTTCCTACCTTGCAGGCCCTGATGATATCTATGTTTCCCCAAGTCAAATTCGTCGTTTTAACCTTCAAACTGGTGATAAAATCGAAGGTAAAATCCGTCCACCAAAAGAAGGCGAACGCTATTTTGCACTTTTAAAAGTTGATCAAGTTAATGATGACAAACCTGAAGTTTCTCGTAGCAAAATCTTATTTGAAAACTTAACGCCATTACATGCTAACTCTCGTTTAAGAATGGAGCGAGGCAATGGCTCAACAGAAGATTTAACCGCACGTATTTTGGATTTAGCATCACCAATTGGTAAAGGTCAACGTGGTTTGATTGTTGCTCCACCAAAAGCAGGTAAAACCATGTTGCTGCAAAATATTGCGCAAAGTATCACGCATAATTATCCTGATGTAGAGCTTATCGTATTGCTGATTGATGAACGCCCAGAAGAAGTGACAGAAATGCAACGTTCAGTAAAAGGCGAGGTAATTGCTTCTACTTTTGATGAGCCTGCAACTCGTCACGTTCAAGTGGCAGAAATGGTAATCGAAAAAGCGAAACGTTCAGTCGAGCATAAAAAAGATGTGGTGATTCTGCTTGACTCTATTACACGTTTAGCGCGCGCTTATAATACAGTCACTCCAGCTTCAGGTAAAATCTTATCTGGTGGTGTGGATGCTAACGCATTGCATCGTCCAAAACGTTTCTTTGGTGCTGCACGTAACGTGGAAGAAGGGGGTAGTTTAACGATTATTGCTACAGCACTAGTTGATACCGGTTCGAAAATGGATGAAGTTATTTTCGAAGAATTTAAAGGTACAGGTAATATGGAATTACACCTTTCTCGTAAAATTGCAGAAAAACGTGTATTCCCTGCAATTGATTTCAATCGTTCAGGTACTCGTAAGGAAGATTTACTTACTTCACCTGAAGAGCTTCAAAAAATGTGGATTCTACGTAAAATTCTTAATCCTATGGGAGAGGTAGAAGCAATGGAATTCCTTATTGATAAACTTATGGTTGCAAAAACCAATGAAGAGTTTTTTGAAGTAATGAAACGTTCATAGAAAGAAATATTCTAAAACTCTTTTATATAGTCGGTACTCTTATAGGAGTACCGATTTTTTATTGTTCGAATTTACCGCACTTTTGATAAAAAAATTTTAACTTGATCACAATTTTAGAATTTGCTCTTTGAGATTCTCTATTTATCGGCATAACATAATACTCAAATTTTGTTAGGGCATATTTTGCTCTGCAAATTGACAAATTTAAATAATTTATGCTTTGGAGCAAACTATGAAACCAACAGAAAAACTCAAATGGAACAAATTTGATGCAACATGGATGTTAAACCTTTTCGGTACAGCGGTTGGCGCTGGCGTCTTATTCCTACCGATTAACGCAGGGATGGGTGGATTTTGGCCGTTAGTTTTAATGGCAATTATCGTCGGACCAATGACCTATTTTGCTCACCGTGGCTTAGCCTATTTTGTACTTTCATCAAAAAATCCTGGCAGCGATATTACTGAAGTGGTGGAAGAACACTTTGGTAAAACAGCGGGTAAACTTATCACCCTACTTTATTTCTTTGCTATTTTCCCTATTCTTTTAATTTACGGTAACGGTATTACTAACACTGTCGATTCTTTCATTGTGAATCAACTTGGCATGGCGTCACCAAACCGAGCTATTCTCTCTTTTGTATTAATTGCAATATTGATTTCCGTTATGCTATTTAATGAAAAAGTGATGTTAAAAATCACAGAATGGCTTGTTTACCCGTTAGTATTAATTTTATTCGCACTTTCTATTTACTTAATTCCAGAATGGAATGGCGCGATGTTACATGAATTCCCAACAGCAGGCGGTTTCGTTACCACATTGTGGCTTACTATTCCTGTATTAGTATTCTCATTCAACCATTCACCAGCAATTTCATCTTTTACTTGCTCACAATTCCGTGAATACAAAACTTTCGATGGTGCAGAACGCCATATCGGTCATACAGAAAAAGGTACCTCAACGATTTTGTTATTCTTTGTAATGTTCTTCGTATTTAGTTGTGTATTAACATTAACACCTGAAGAATTAGTGGCAGCAAAAGCACAAAATATCAGTATTTTGTCTTTTTTAGCGAATAAATTTGATAATCCATATATCTCTTATTTTGGCCCGCTTGTTGCATTCTTAGCGATTACTAGCTCATTCTTCGGCCACTATATGGGCGCACGTGAAGGCTTAGAAGGATTATATTTGAAAATGAAAGGCGAATCTGTAAATCGTAAAAAACTCAATTATGCGACCGCACTTTTCTTCTTATTAACTTTATGGGGTGTTGCGATTATTAATCCAAGTATCTTAGGCTTAATTGAATCTCTTGGCGGCCCAATCATTGCGATGATTTTGTTTATCATGCCAATGTACGCGATTCGTAAAATTCCAGCGATGAAACGCTACAGCGGACGTTTCAGCAATGTTTTTGTAACGATTATGGGATTAATCGCTATCTCTGCGGTTGTTTATGGATTATTATAAGCGCCCTTTAAAGTTTAGCGAATTTTGAGAAATTTATGATTAGCGTATTTGATATGTTTAAAGTGGGAATTGGGCCATCCAGTTCCCACACTGTCGGCCCGATGAAAGCCGGCAAACAATTTATAGATGACTTAATTGAACGAAATCAGTTTGAACAAACCGCTGAAATTCATGTGGATGTGTATGGTTCTCTTTCGATGACAGGGAGAGGCCACGGTACAGATATTGCCATCATCATGGGGTTAGCGGGTTATTTACCACATAATGTGGATATCGATATGATTTCAGGTTTCATCGAGAAAGTGAAACAAACTGCGCTTTTACCAATTAATGTTGGTCAAAAAACGGTGAAATTTGATTTTGAAAATAATCTCATTTTCCACCGCACTTTTTTAAAATTGCACGAAAATGGCATGACAATTACCGCCCTTGATAAAAATCGCACAGAGCTTTATCGCCAAACCTATTATTCGATCGGTGGTGGTTTTATTGTCGATGAAGCCCATTTTGGTCAAGAAGAAAAAAACACAGTCCAAGTGCCTTATCCTTACAAAAATGCAGAAGATATTTTGAAACATTGCAGTGATAACGGCTTAATGCTTTCCACTGTGATGTTGGAAAATGAAGTCGCCTTGCATGGCAAAGAAGCTGTCAGTGCTCATTTAGAGAATGTTTGGAAGACGATGCAAGCTTGTATCGAACATGGTATTCATACTGAAGGGATTTTACCTGGGCCATTACGAGTGCCACGTCGTGCAGCATCCCTTTATCGTATGTTGCAAGCAAATACTAATTTATCTAACGATCCAATGCGCGTAATTGACTGGGTCAATATGTTTGCGCTTGCTGTCAATGAAGAAAATGCAGCGGGTGGACGAGTAGTCACAGCTCCAACTAATGGTGCATGTGGGATTATTCCTGCCGTATTGGCTTACTATGAGAAATTCATCTCGCCATTAACACCTGAAATCATTGAGCGCTATTTATTAGCAGCAGGTATGATTGGTTCACTTTATAAAATGAATGCTTCGATTTCTGGCGCAGAAGTGGGTTGTCAAGGTGAAGTGGGTGTAGCATGTTCAATGGCTGCTGCGGGACTGGCTGAAATTTTGGGTGGCAATCCACTGCAAGTATGCATCGCAGCTGAAATTGCAATGGAGCATAACTTAGGATTAACTTGCGACCCTGTCGGCGGTCAAGTTCAAGTACCTTGTATCGAACGCAATGCGATTGCTTCAGTTAAAGCAATCAATGCATCACGTATGGCTTTACGCCGTACCACTAATCCAAGAGTAACCTTGGATAAAGTGATTGAAACAATGTATGAAACAGGCAAAGACATGAATGCCAAGTATCGTGAAACATCTCAAGGCGGACTTGCAGTTAAGATTGTGTGTTCTTAGTAGAGGTAAAAAAGGATTGAGCAATGCTCAATCCTTTTCATTTTGTTAACAACAAATATCTTGTACTACAAATTGAAGTGAATGGCGCGCAAATTGTTGCTTTTTTCGATGTTTTAAACGTCTTAAACGTGAATTTCGAGATAAAGAGGTTTGTTGTAAATTGGTTTTCTTTTTAAGAAAAGCTTTGCGTTTTAACATTTTATTTATCCTTTTTTTCTTTTATTTCTTCTGAATTTCCAACCGCACTTTCGTTGTTGGTATTATCATTCGTTGTTTGATTTTCTTGGACTCGATGATAATTAACAATGCTATTCATATAGCGGCGAATATTTTCTACATATTGATGGGCTTCATAGCCTCGCGCATAGCCGTATTTCAGTTGGGAATAATAGCGTTTTTCTGCTAATAAAGGCAGATTTTTTTTCACATCGAGCCAATTATCTGGATTTCCTCCAAGGTTTTTAGTTAAACGACGTGCATCAATTAAGTGGCCCAGCCCCATGTTATAGGCGGCTAAAGCAAACCAAATTCTTTCTTCTTTTTCAATGGTTTCTGGAATTTGACTAATCAGCCAGTGTAAATATTCTGATCCCGCTTTAATGCTTTGTTCAGGATCTGTTCTATCGCTGATTTTCATATGTTGCGCGGTATCTTTAGTTAACATCATTATGCCACGCACGCCCGTAGGTGATGTTGCATCAGGATTCCAATGAGACTCTTGATAAGCGACCGCTGCGAGTAATCGCCAATCTAATTCACCTTTGTATTTTTCAAAGAGCGGTGAGAATTGTGGCAGGGTATTTTCAATTGCGTTCATATAAGAGCGCGTATCCACGTAATCAAATTGTAAAATATGTCCTAAATATTTTTCTTTTAAATTATCCACTAGCCCTGTTTCTTGTGCATTATTCATAAAATTGAGTAAGGCCGCTTGCAGATCGTTGTAGGCATTATTCGGTAAATACCAGTGAATGTTTGCTTCATCAGTAATATCAAAGGCAATGGCTAATTCTGGTTTGATTTGTTGGATTGCCGCGATATCAATGGAATTAGCAATAACGTAAGGAATTTTTCCTTCAGACAGCTGTAGTAATAGTTCTTCTTGAGTAAACGCTTGATTTCTTTTCCAAGTTAATTGTGGATATTGTTTTTGTAATTCTTTTAGTGTTTCTTCCAATGATGAATTGTTAGCGATATAAATTTCTTTCTTAATATCGCCTAGATTTTTAGGGCGTTGTTCATTTTTTCGATAAGCTAATTGCCATGAAGCGGAATGATATGCTGGGCCAATTTGGAAACGCTCTGCATTATTAGGATGATATAAAAGGTGAGCCGCAGCTAAATCAATATTATGCTTATCTAACTCATTAAATAATTGTTCTTGATTGTCGAAAGTTTTAATTTCGAGTTCTACACCCAGTGAATCAGAAAATGCTTTAGCCAATTCATATTCAAAGCCTCGTTCGCCGTCTTTATTTATAAAATAAGAAATAGGGTTGTTCATTGTGCCTACAATGAGTGAGCCTCGTTCTTGAATTGCTGTATAGTGGTTTTCTTCAGCATGGCGTAAAAATTGCCATGGGAATACCATATCAATAGCCCAAAGCAATAAAGCCAAGGCAGTAATAATACGTAAAAAGAGACCTTTCAATGATTTTTCCTATATAAAAAGCTTGCGGGATTGTAGCCAGAATTTAAGCAATACACAATAAAAAGCCCCTTGAGGTTCAAGGGGCTAAGTTTTGTTCATCGAGTGGTGCTAAATTTTAAATGATGCAAAACATTAGGAAATAGCACTATTCTTTATATCACAAGGATATTATCCTCGGCGATCACGGCGTGGTTTATCGCTAAAAGAGCGGTTACTTTTTTCATTAAATTTACGATTTCCATGATTGTCACCACCGCGTTCATTACGTCCGCGTTCTCCACGGAAATCGCCCCCACGGCCTTTACGTTTACCGTTAAAATCATCGCCACCACGGGAACTATCAGACTTCACCGCACCTAAGAAAGACATTTGCATTTGTTTATTCAATACGCGTGTTTTACCGAATTGTTGAAGTAGTTCTTTCGGCATACCTTGTGGCAATTCAACGGTAGTGTAATCATCATAAAGTTTGATATGACCAATATAGCGGCTATTGATATCACCTTCGTTAGCAATCGCACCAACGATATGGCGAACTTCTACACCATCCGCACGACCCACTTCGATACGATATAAATCCATTGGTTGTGGATTTCCATAGCCTTTACGTTCTCCACGACGTTCAGCTGAACGTGGATTGTCACGGCGATCACCTCGTTCATTACGTTCACGACGACGTTTTTCCATTGGTGGATCAGGTGGAAGAATTAATTTTTGTTTGCCTTGCAGCAACATTAACATTGCCGCTGCAATATCTTCTTGATCTTGATCGGCTGTGAATAAGTCTTCTAATAAACTACGATATTGTTCTAAATCGTGATGTTCGAGTTGTTTCGTAATTTTTGCGACGAATTTTTTGCGACGGCATTCTTGTAACACAAGATGATTTGGCAATTCTACTTCATTGATACCTTTTTTCATTAGGTGTTCAATATTACGAAGTAAACGACGCTCACGAGGCTCAACGAATAATAAAGCACGACCAGAACGACCTGCACGACCAGTACGGCCAATTCGGTGTACATAAGATTCTGCATCAAGCGGAATGTCGTAGTTCACCACTAGGCTGATGCGTTCAATATCAATACCGCGTGCGGCCACATCGGTTGCCACAACAATATCTAAACTGCCGTTACGTAAGCGATCGAGTGTTTGCTCGCGCAATTGTTGTGTCATATCACCATTAAGTGCGGCAGAACGGAAACCATTTTTTTCAAGTAGTTCTGTAATGTCTAACGTACCGGTTTTAGTGCGAGCAAAGATAATCGCTGCATCAAAATTTTCCACTTCTAAGAAACGAAGAAGGGCTTCGTTTTTACGCACGCCGTGCACATACCAACAACTTTGCTCAATATCTGGAGCATTTTCGTTATTAACTTTGATCTTCACTTCTTTCGGATCATTCATAAAACGTTTCGTAATACGACGGATCGGTTCAGGCATTGTTGCAGAGAATAACGCTGTTTGGTGATTTTCTGGTAATTCTGCCATGACGGTTTCTACATCATCAATGAAACCCATGCGTAGCATCTCATCTGCTTCATCTAATACGATAAAACGAAGTTCAGAAAGATTTAATGTTCCGCGGCGAATATGGTCAAGAATACGACCTGGTGTACCTACAACTACTTGTGCGCCTTGTTTTAATGCACGAAGTTGGATGTCATAACGTTGCCCGCCATATAAGGTAACAATGCGGGAGCCATGAGCATATTTAACAAATTGTTCGCAAGCATCGGCAACTTGAATAGCAAGTTCGCGAGTAGGCGCCATTACTAACATTTGTGGATGTTTTTCACTTGGATCGATTTGCGCTAATAAAGGCAGTGCAAAAGCAGCGGTTTTACCACTACCCGTTTGTGCCATACCTAGCACATCATTGCCATTGAGCAAATGTGGGATACAAGCTTGTTGAATTGGAGAAGGGGTTTCAAAACCTAAGTCAGAAACAGCTTTTAAGATGAACTCAGGTAAGCCTAAGTCATTAAAAGTAATTTTGTCAGTCATTAAAATACTCGAATATAAATAAGGAAAGCTCAAAGAGGCCTTCGGTTTATTAAGTTGAGCAAAGCGAATGAATTTTTCTATTCATTCTACTGCAAAGAGCGGTGAGTTTTGGATTGATTTTTAGAAAACAATCGCTTTTGTTACCGCACTTTTCTCTTCTTTTTCGTCTTCTGTTTGAACCGGTTTTAATTTCATTAGTTCAAACGCGGCAAAACGATACTCAACAAAGTTATAAACCTGATTTGCCATAGCTAGTTTAAATAAAGCTGCTGCTTCATCTACTAGCCCTACATTGAGTTTTTGTTTTGCTAGATAAAAATAGGTTTCTGTGAGAATTTCAGCATATTGTTGTGAATTTTCGGCAAATTCACTCGCACGTTGTTGTAATTCTTCTACAGAGATGCGTCCTAAGTAATATTGAACGATGTGTGTACCCCAGAAGTCCTCTGATAGCCCTTTTGCTCGTTCAACAAGGTTTTTTTGGGCTTCTTGTGGTTTTAATTTTTGTTCGTTCAAATATAGCCATAAGACACGATAGGGATCTTTTGTATCGGCTTGGTAGAACTGTAAGAAATCTTGCTGAGCAAGATGGTAGCGCCCTACATAATAAAAATTTAAACCACGATTAAGGTGGGTATAGTCATAACTTGAGTCTAATTCAAACACAGTATTGAAAGCTTCCAATGCACCGTCGTAATCTTCTTCAAGCAATAAATAAAGCCCTAAGTAATTGTACACAGATGCCATTTTAGGCTGTAATGCAAGGGCTTGAGTAAAATCGTAACGAGCAAGTCCCCATAATCCAAGGGAATCATAGAGTACGCCACGTTCAAAATGTAGTGATGCACGTTCTTCATTACTCATTTTTCCAACGAGTAGTACTTGGCTTAATCGCACGATCATCACTTCTTGTTCAAAGTGAGTATTCGGGTTTTGTTCAGCCAACACGACATGATTTTTAGACACAAAACCACCCCTAGACTGAACACAGCCTGCAAGGAGTAAGATCGCACATAAGCTAAATAAATAGACTATAAAATTGCGAGATAAGCGAAAACACCGCATTTGCTTTCTTTATGCCTAAAAGTTGGAAAACAACAAAACTTGGCAGCAGTTGCTACCAAGTTTTGATTCGATATTCCAAGATTATTCTTGTTCTTCTACAGAATCTTCTTGGTTAATTTCAGTTTCTTGTTTTGGAGCCAAGTCTTTCATTGTTAAACGAATACGACCTTGACGATCGATTTCAACAACTTTTACGTTTACTTCTTGGCCCACTTGGAGGTAATCGCTAACTTTTTCTACGCGCTCTTCAGCAATTTGAGAAATATGAACTAAACCTTCTTTATTTCCAACGATTGCTACGAATGCGCCAAAATCAGCAAGGCGAGTGACTTTACCTTTGTAAATTGCGCCAGTTTCAACTTCTGCAACGATTTCTTCAATACGTCCCATTACGTTTTTCGCTGCATTGCTATCTACTGCGGCAATTTTCACTGTACCATCATCATCGATATCGATAGAAGTGCCAGTTTCTTCAGTTAGTGAACGAATTGTTGCACCACCTTTACCAATGACGTCTTTGATTTTTTTAGGATCAATTTTCATTGTATAGATGCGCGGTGCATAATCGGAGATATCAGCACGTGGAGCAGGGATTGCTTGTTCCATTACACCAAGAATGTGCATACGTGCACTTTTCGCTTGGTTTAATGCAATTTGCATAATTTCAGGGGTGATACCTTCAATTTTGATGTCCATTTGAAGTGCTGTTACACCTTCGCGTGTACCCGCTACTTTAAAGTCCATATCACCTAAGTGGTCTTCATCACCTAAAATATCTGAAAGCACCACGAATTTCTCTTCTTCTTTCACTAAGCCCATTGCGATACCTGCAACAGCAGCTTTGATTGGTACACCTGCATCCATTAACGCCAAAGATGCACCACATACAGATGCCATAGAAGAAGAACCGTTAGATTCAGTGATTTCAGATACAACACGCACAACATACGGGAATTCTGCAAGGCTTGGCATAACAGCCGATACACCGCGTTTTGCTAAACGACCGTGACCAATTTCACGACGTTTTGGTGAGCCGATCATACCGGTTTCACCTACAGAGTATGGAGGGAAGTTGTAGTGGAATAAGAAGTGATCTTGGCGTTCACCTGTTAATTCATCAATGATTTGTGCATCACGTTCAGTACCTAACGTTGCAACAGCTAATGCTTGCGTTTCACCACGGGTGAAAATTGCAGAACCGTGAGTACGTGGTAATACACCAGTACAAATATCTAATGCACGAACGGTATCAACGGTACGACCATCAATACGTGGTTCACCAGCAATGATACGGCCACGAACGATTTGGCTTTCAAGTGCGGTGAAAATATCCACGATTTTACCTTCGCTGATTTCTTCACCTTCAGCTGTGATTTGCGCAATCACATCTGCTTTAATTGCATCGATCTGTTCGTAACGAGCTTGTTTTTCAGTAATGCGGTATGCATCGCCTAAACGTGCTTCAGCAATTGCTTTTACTTTGTTGATTAAATCTGTATTTGGTTGTGGCGCAACCCAATCCCAACGTGGTTTGCCTGCTTCTTTTGCAAATTCTTTGATTGCTTCAACCACAACTTGTTGTTGTTGATGACCGAATACTACCGCTGCTAACATTTGTTCTTCAGTTAAGATATCAGCTTCAGATTCAACCATTAATACGGCTTTGTCAGTACCTGCAACCACTAAGTCCAAACGGCTTTGTTTTTGTTCAGCCATAGTTGGGTTTAATACGAATTGGTTGTCGATAAAACCAACGCGCGCTGCACCGATAGGACCGTTGAAAGGTACACCAGATAAGGTTAATGCTGCAGAAGCACCGATCATTGCAACTAAGTCAGGGCTGATTTGTGGGTTTACAGAAACCACAGTTGCCACAACTTGGGTTTCGTTGAAGAAACCTTCTGGGAATAATGGGCGAATTGGACGGTCGATTAAACGTGCAATTAAAGTTTCGCCTTCAGATGGACGACCTTCACGTTTGAAAAAACCACCAGGGATTTTACCCGCCGCATAAGTACGCTCTTGGTAGTTTACGGTTAATGGGAAGAAGTCTTGACCTTCTTTCACATCTTTTTTAGCCACAACAGTCACGAATACCGTGGTATCGTCCATGCTTGCCATGACCGAAGCAGTTGCTTGACGTGCAATTGCGCCAGTTTCTAGAGTAACGGTATGTTGACCGTATTTAAATTGTTTAACAATTGGATTCACAATGTTTTCCTTAAAATTCATATTAAAAACAATGCTTTATTTTCCAGATTGCGACTAGCAAAAGAAATCTTTTGTAAAAATAACCGCACTTTCGAGCGCTTAAAATTGCTTTTGATAGCCGCACGCTAATGTAGAAAATAAAGCCTGAGCATTATACAGGATGTTTTGCCTTAGTGGGTAACTTTATTTCACATTGTCAACTTGTTATGATTGCGTCACTTTTATTTTGCTCTAAAAAAGTTGATTGTGACTCACTCAAATTAGATTCCCCTTATGAAATATAATGTAATTATGGCTAGTGATGCCAACTATCTTCCTTATGTAGAAATTACACTGAAATCTTTATTAATGCACCATGAAAATCTCTCTGTTTTTATTTTACATACAGGCGATATTTCTGAGTCGTGGCAAAATGATCTTCAACCTTATTTTGCTAAACGCTATTCAACATTACAATTAGTTCATATAGATAAATCAGAATTAAGTTCTTTTAGTGTAAATAATTATATTACTTCTGCTACTTATTTAAGATTTTATATTGATCGCTTACTTCATTATAGTGATATTCCTTATTGGATTTATCTTGATTGTGATATCGTGATTAATGGCAATATTATGCTTCCTTTTGAATGCTTAGATTTTTCTCGCCACTCATTAGCCGCAGTTTTAGATCCTTATGTAACTCGCATAGGCCATCCTTATCAAGATGGGGATTATTTTAATGCGGGAGTTTTATATTTGAATATGGAGAAGTATCGCTTAGGTATTTCATCATTTTCTAAAGAATTATTTGAATTACATGAAAAGTTAAAAGAACGTTTAATTTATGGCGATCAAGATATACTAAATTACTATTTTAAAGATCGTTGGATTCCATTAGACAAGCGTTATAATTTTCAATTAGATCATATGATTTCAATTAATAGTCTTGATATTTCTCCTGTTATTCTTCATTTTACAGGCCCTCATAAGCCTCTTGATAATATTTTTTCTGAGAATGCTTGTGTTAATGCCGTAATTTCATTGTTTAGACTTTATGCGTCAATAAGTTGGCAAGATATTTGCTCTCTTCCGCTCGGTACTGTAAGAGCTAACTGGACTAATCAAGAAAGATGATGTAATCAGTAGCTTTATTTCATTTAACCGACTTGGTATCATAGGATAACTTTTATCCACTATAAGGAAAATTCTATGATTATTAGCAGTTTAACCAGCCCGAATTTTAAAGTTGGTTTACCAAAAGTGATTGCTGAAGTATGTGATTATTTGAATACGTTAGATTTGAATGCGTTAGAAAATGGTCGCCATGATATTAACGATCAAATTTATATGAACGTAATGGAGCCGGAAACGGCAGAACCAAGCAGCAAAAAAGCAGAGTTACATCATGAATACTTAGATGTTCAGGTGTTAATCCGCGGAACGGAAAATATAGAAGTTGGCGCTAATTATCCTGATTTGTCTAAATATGAATCTTATAACGAAGCGGATGATTATCAACTTTGTGCAGGTATTGATGATAAATTCACCATCACAATGAAACCAAAAATGTTCGCTGTATTTTATCCTTACGAACCGCATAAACCTTGCTGCGTAGTGAATGGAAAAACAGAAAAAATAAAAAAATTAGTCGTAAAAGTACCTGTTAAATTAATTTAATTTTTGAAAAAGGGCGGTTAAACATGTTTTTGTTTTTAACCGCCCTTTTTTATTATTTAATCACCGTAATTGACCATTTGGCATCATCAATTTGTTCGAAGTTTGTTACTTCATAACCTTCTTCTGCAGCCCAAGCAGGAATGGCCTCGGTGGCTTGTGTGCAGTCGAATTCAATTTCTAGGCCATCGCCTTTATTTAACTTAGCCATGGCTTCTTTAGCTTCAACGAGAGGAAATGGGCAAACAAGGCCAAGTGTTGGTAATTTAACGATCATATAAACTCCTTATGATGCTTTTGATAATTTTAAACGTTGTGGACGGATAATGGTGAAGTAGGCGGCTACCCAAGTGCCGAGAATCATCAATGGCAATGAGACCCAACCTTGCCAAGAGAAAAAGGCAGTTTCGACTAAGCCATTACCGATAGAACAGCCACCTGCAAGGGTTGCGCCAATACCCATGAGAATACCGCCGAGTCCGCTACGTAAAATTGTGGTGGCATCTGGTACACGGACACGAAATTCATTGCTTGCTTTCGCGCCGATGAATGACCCGATAAAAATCCCTAAGACCAAGAATACGCCCCAATTTATAAATTTATTGTCTCCAGTAACGAGGAATTGCATGATATTGGCTGATGGTCCAGTGATCCCGAGTCCAAATTCACGACCCGTAGCGACACTGAGTGGCCAAGCGGCAAGTGCGATTAATCCGATTAATACGGCAGAGAAAAATGGGTGCCAGCGTTTTTCAAATAATAAGTGTGCAAGCCCCGTTTTCTTTGGTTTTAATGCCGCTATTTTTACGCTTGGTTTGCTTAGGTGTTTGTATACATAGAAAGCCGTCACTAAAGTTAATAATGCGACTAACCACCAAGGTGAAATACCGAATGTATCGTAAATATTGCGTTGTTCAATATTGATACTACGTAAAGTTTTATTGAATTCGCCTAATGGGCCAGTACGCATGATGGCGCTTAATAACATATAAGTGAATAATGCGACCCAACTGCCGACTAAGCCTTCTGCAGCACGGTACCATGTGCCTGTCGCACAACCGCCAGCAAGAACAATGCCGATACCAAACACAAAGGCACCGATAATCACGGCTAAAAATGCAAAATTTTCAGCTGGATCAACATTTAATACCCCAATTTCCTTTAACAGGAAGAAACCAATAGATTGCACGGTTATCGCTAATAAAAGGGCTACAAACATTTTGTTATTTTTGGTGACATACATATCGCGAAATGCACCAGTAATACAAAAGCGCCCCCGCTGCATCACAAATCCGAGTAAGATTCCGCAAAGTAATCCGGTTAAAAGCATAAATATTCCTTCTATTTTAGAACTAAGTAGGTTGGTATTTTCTAAAAAAATAAGAAGGTAGCGCCAATAACTTTTAGCTAGAAAATATGTTTTTTTGATATAAAAAAAGTGCGGTCAAAAATTTGAGTGTTTTCTGACCGCACTTTGTCGTAAGTTATCTTAGTGTTAAGGGCAGGGTTTACTCACCATAATTTCAATTACTTGGCGATCGATGTGGTGCATACTCTTCGAAGCAATTGAGCATAGATTGTCGATAGTGCGATCGAGATCATGCTCAACGATACCTTCATTGCCTGTAACATGGGTTTCGTCCATTGCCATAAGTACTGATTTATAGCCTGAAGCCACGCTGGTGGAGACTTTCATTGCACAGCTATTGGATGCACCATCGCAGATGATTCCGCTGATGTCACCAATCATACTACAAATCCCCATGCTCACGGTTTCAAATTTCCCTGTAAGCAAATAGGCGATACCTGCACAGCTTCCCATTGATGCAGTTGTTACTGCGCAAAGGGCAGAAAGTTTGGGTAATTTACTGTGGATATAAATGGCCATTAGGTGTGATAAGAAGAGCGCACGAAGGCGCTTTTCTTCACTCACGTTTAAATAATCAGCGACTACAACTACTGGCATAGTAGCGGCAATCCCTTGGTTGCCAGAGCCTGAATTACTCATTGCGGGCAACGTGGCCCCGCCCATACGAGCATCGGAGGCTGAGGTGGTTTCGATTATAATTTTACTGAGTAAATCATCTGACATTAAGCCACTACCAACTTGTTTGCGTAGCGTTCTACCAATATGTAGGCCGTAATTTTCGCGCAATCCTTCGTTAGATAGTGCTCGATTGAGTGTGGCAGCTTGTCCGATAAAGCGAATTTTATCGAGATCAATTTCACAAGAAAATTCAAAAATTTCACGTGCGCTCATCTGCTTGAAAATATCATAAGGATCACAATCAGCGCATTCATCGTGCTCTTTTTCAAAAATGATCTCGCCATTTTTTTCAATCAAAATGATGTTAGTGTGTTGATCTTGAATGGCGACTTTCACTCGGTCATTATCCGTAAACAACACCGCTTCTGAATATAAAATATGCTCGGTTTGATGAATATCCACATTAACGAGCTTTTTATCAAGCATCGCTTTAGCTTGGGAAACTTGCTCTGGCGTGATGTGCTTTAACACTTCTAACTCACCTTCAGGGTCACCGCCCAAAGCACCAATCGCTGCGGCAATTGGTAAGCCCACCATGCCGGTTCCTGGTACTGCAACGCCTAACCCATTTTTCATTAAGTTAGGAGACACTTTGGCTTCAATGCGTTCAGGTGTTTTTCCTAAATATTTAGCCGCTGTTGCTGCTGCAAGTGCCAAAGAGATAGGCTCAGTACAGCCAAGTGCGGGAACCACATCGCGTTCCACAAGGTTAAGTAATGATTTTTCGATTTCGTTGAGTCTTTCTTGATTCATAAAATTCTTTTTAAATACTGTTTTCTTTCTCTATGACTAATATACGCGCTTCGCCTTGTGGATGAGCTACATGTTCGGTACCGATACCCGCATAAAAAATATCACCCGTATGGAGCAATACGGCTTTCTCTTGGCCATTTTCTTTGTAGCGCATTTCCACCGTACCATCCATCACCGCAAAGACTTCTTCACCATCATTGATATGCCATTTGTAAGGTTTATCTGTCCAGTGCAGACGCACCGAAATACCATTCATATTGGTAATATCGAGGGCTCCCCAAGCACGTTCTGTCGTAAAGTGGCGACTTTGAATAACTTTATTCATGGCTAAATTCCTTAGTGCGCTTCATCCCAATTTTGTCCAACACCTACTTCCACAATCAATGGAACAACTAATTCAGCTGCGGCTTCCATGTGTTGTTTAATTTGTTCACAGAAAAACTCGACTTTTTCTGACCGCACTTCAAACACTAATTCATCGTGTACTTGCATAATCATTTCAATATCTGGATCGTGACGAATTACTTCATCAAGTTTAATCATCGCTCGTTTAATAATATCCGCAGCCGTGCCTTGCATCGGTGCATTTATCGCTACACGTTCTGCCCCTTTACGACGCATTGCATTGCTAGAATTAATATCAGGTAAATATAAACGGCGACCAAATAGGGTTTCCACATAGCCTTGTGCTTTCGCTTTTTCACGGATATCGGTCATAAATTGCTGTACGCCAGGGTAGCGTTGGAAATATAAATCCATGTATTTTTGTGCATCTGGACGGGAAATACCCAGTTGGCGTGAAAGTCCAAACGCGGACATTCCATAAATTAAGCCGAAATTAATTGCTTTAGCATTGCGACGTTGCTCGCTGGTGACTTCATCTAATGATACACCGAAGATTTCAGCTGCCGTGGATCGGTGAATATCCTTGCCTTGAGAGAAGGCATTAATTAAGCCTTGATCGCCCGAAAGATGCGCCATAATGCGTAACTCAATTTGAGAATAGTCAGCGGCGACAATAGAATAACCTTCACGCGCGATAAATGCTTGTCGAATACGACGACCTTCTTCATTCCGAATTGGAATATTTTGTAGGTTTGGATCACTTGATGATAAACGTCCTGTCGCTGTGACTGCTTGATGATAAGAGGTATGCACTCGGCCTGTTTGTGAGTTGACCATTTGAGGCAGTTTATCCGTGTAAGTGGATTTGAGTTTGCTCAACCCACGATGTTCGACCAAAATTTTTGGTAATTCGTGGCTATAGGCTAATTCTTCCAATACTTCTTCATTCGTTGATGGCGCACCTTTTGGCGTTTTTTGTAAAACAGGTAGCCCAAGTTTATCGAACAAAATTTCTTGTAATTGTTTGGTGGAGGCCAAATTAAATGGCTGACCCGCTAATGCGTAAGCTTGTTCTTCAAGTGCGGTTAATCTTGCAGCAATTTCGTTAGATTGTATAAAGAGGGCATCACTATCAATCAAAACGCCTATGCGTTCCATACGAGAAAGCACATGAAGTAATGGTAATTCCATTGTTTTATACAATTCAACAAGCGTTGGTTCTTCTTGCAGTTTCAACCACAGCGTTTGCTGTAATTTCATTGTCACATCAGCATCTTCTGCCGCGTATTCTGTGGCTTGTTCTAATGGAATTTGATTAAACGTAAGCTGACCTTTCCCTTTTCCTGCAATGCTTTCAAATGCGATAGTCTCATGCCCTAAATAACGTTTAGCTAAATCGTCCATATTATGACGACCCGTACTATTTAGCGTATAAGAAAGCAACATCGTATCAAATTCAACACCTTGTAATTCAATACCATGACGAGCAAAAATACTTTCATCAAATTTAATGTTTTGCCCAATTTTATGAATGTCAGGATTTTCTAAAATGGGTTTGATAGCCGCAAGTGCGGTCGATTTTTCGAGTGTTTTTGGCGCATCTAAATAATCCAATTGCAACGGTAAATAAGCGGCTTCGCCATTTTCAAGAGCAAAAGAGATACCCACTAAATTCGCAGACATATAATCAAGACTGTCTGTTTCAGTATCGACTGCAATGAGTTTTGCTGCATTGAGTTTTTCAATCCAGTGTGTTAAATCCGTTTGAGTGAGCAAGGTTTCATATTTTGTGCGATCGATTTGAATTTTAGGCGTATTTTCCACCGCACTATTTCCTACAGAATTTTGAGCTGGTGATGTCGCCTGATACTGGTTCATTTTCACAGGCTGTTCAGTGGTTTGGGTAATCGAATCCGCGCCATTCATCACTTCATTAAGCCAGCGTTTAAATTCGTAGCGAGTAAAATATTCAATGAGTTGATCATTTTGACTTTCTCCAAGCAACAATTCATCTGTTGTCACGTTAAGTTCAACATCCGTTTTGATGGTTGCCAATGTATAAGAAAGATCGGCATTAGTTTTTTCAGCCAATAATTTTTCACCTAGTTTTTTCGCACCACGAATTGGCAATTCTGCTACTTTCTCAAGATTGGCATAAATTTCAGCCATGCTTCCGATACCTTGTAGTAAACCAAGTGCGGTTTTTTCGCCCACGCCAGCAACACCCGGAATGTTATCTGCACTATCGCCCATGAGTGCTAGATAATCAATAATGAGTTCAGGTGGAATACCGTATTTTTCAATCACGCCCTCGCGATCCAATAAGCTATTATTCATGGTGTTGATGAGCATAATATTGTCATCAACTAACTGTGCCATATCTTTATCGCCAGTACTAATGAGCACTTTTTTACCCAAACGAGATGCTTGTAGTGCGAGTGTGCCGATCACATCATCAGCTTCAACACCTTCCACCACTAAAAGAGGTATCCCCAATGCACGAATCATATCGTGCAAAGGCTGAATTTGTTTGCGTAAATCATCAGGCATTGGTGGACGGTGAGATTTATATTGTTCAAACATTTCATCACGAAATGTTTTCCCTTTTGCATCAAAAACAACGGCTATATGAGTGGGTTGCACTTGTGAGATGAGGCTTTTTAACATATTTAACACGCCGTACATCGCACCTGTTGGCTCACCTGCGGCATTAGTTAAAGGAGGAAAGGCATGAAATGCACGATATAAATAAGAAGAACCATCCACTAGCACAAGCGGATTTGTTGCAATTTGAGCCATAAAAATCTCGTTTTAAACTGAAAAATGCGGGCATTATAGCGTAATTTATGGTGATGAGCGAACGGCGGATTCAATGTAAAATTTGTGACGAACGTTTTTTACTATGGCATAATATCAGTTACTCAAATATTTAATTTAAGGAAATCAAATGTCGTTAAAATTGGTCGAAATTTTAGTTTTGGGTCAGGTCTTGCGTTTAAACGTGCCCGTTGAACAAGAAGAATTATTGCGCCAAGCTGCGCGTAATTTAGATATATTGGTTTCCGAAATGAAAGAAAAGACAGGCCTTATTCAGCTTGATCGTGTGCTTTCGATTGTGGCTCTCAATTTGAGTTTTGAATTAACACAAGAAAAGAATAAAACACTACAAATAGAAGATGTGTTGAGAACGAAAATCCAGCAATTGGATCATTCTTTAGGAAGTGTTCGAGTATTAAAAGAATAAAATCAGTGATTAATTGTGATTTAAGTGTGGCTGAAAATTTAATGATTTTCAGCCGTTTTTTATAGCGTTAGACACGCTTGTATAGTCCATTTTCATTCAAAATTAAATCTTGCAATTCAAGATCGAGCAACTGAACAAGTAAAACATCGACACTCAAGTTAAATTCTTCAGCTAGATCATCAATGCTCACAGGAGTGTAACCGATACGCGAGTAAAGTTTCGGGTGACTTGGTGCTTCTACTAATCGGCGAGGATCGGGGGGGGGCGTGTAATTAGGCACTGCGATTTGGTCAAAATCGATTTCAGTTTGGCTATGGATCGAATGTTGGTAGAGGGTTTCCAAAATATCCTTTGCATTTTCCACCAACATTGCGCCTTGTTTAATGAGACGATTACAACCTTGGCTAAATTCACTTTGAATATTGCCTGGCACAGCAAAAACCTCTCGGTTTTGTTCCAATGCATACCGAGCGGTAATCAGAGAGCCGCTTTTTTCTGTGGCTTCAACTACTAATGTCCCGACCGAAAGCCCGCTAATAATCCTATTACGACGAGGGAAGTTTATCGCAATTGGTGCTTGGTTTGGTAAAAACTCAGAAACTAATGTACCGTTGTTTTGCAAAATGAGTTCTGAAAGTTTTCGGTGCTTTACGGGATAAATTTGTTCTAATCCGCTTCCTAAAACTGCAATGGTTTGTCCTTGAATATCAACAACTGCTTGATGGCAATGCCCATCTATTCCCAATGCCAGTCCACTGGTAATCGTAAAGCCTGCCAATGATAGTTCCGTAGCAAAATATTTAGCCCAATATTCACCATAAGCCGTGCAGTAGCGACTTCCCACCATGGCAATTTGACGTTGTGAAAGTGCGGTCAAATTTCCTTTTACAAATAGCAGAGGGGGAAAGCTCGCTATCTGTTTCAATAGAAAGGGGTAAAAAGGGGAAAAATAATTCACCAAATGATTTCCCTCTTTTTGTGACCACTCTAGCGCTGGCTCAATAAATTTTGCTTCAGGCTTGAACCAACGACGAATTTGAATGGCTCCCCATCCCATTTGTCGAAAAGCAACATCATCATAATTGAGCAACTCATCTAGCGTAATATTGGATAAAATTTTATCAATGCCCACTCCGCCAAGTTTAGGGACTTGCATTAGGCGGAGTAGCGTGTAAGTAATATCGTGCATGCTTTTTCCTTTTTGATTTGAAAATTTAGTATGGAAAAAACGAGTGAAAGAAACGATTAACTTGAAAGCATTGTGCGATATAGATCGCAAAAATTCTTTTTGATGAGTAAAAAATTGCAAAATTTTTCTTATTTTGAAAATGTAAAAAATTAAATAATAAAAATTTGCTGATTGTAATAGACTTGGTTGAATATTCTTTTTATTTTGAATTTATTAGTTAAATGTATATTTTATGTTGTGTTGAAATAAATTTTTTTTGATATAAAACGCTAAAAAATAGTTTGACAGTCAGTTTTTTATTCGTAATATGAAAAGCGTTTTACACAGAAGGATTTTTATTTATGTCTCGTATTGTTTCTTTATCTCTCAACCTGCTGCTCTCACATTTTGTGTGCGGCTAAGTTGTGGATAAAAAACAGTCAGATGTAAATACCCAATTTTAAACCCGCACTTTATAAGCTGCGGGTTTTTTGTCTAAAAAATACAGGAAAACGCACCGCACTTTTGGAGTGATTTCAGAAGAACTTTTAGTAAGGACATTGTTATGACAGATCGCGTTATTATTTTTGATACGACTTTGCGTGATGGGGAACAGGCATTAAAAGCAAGTTTGACGGTAAAAGAGAAATTACAGATTGCTTTAGCACTTGAACGTTTAGGTGTGGATGTAATGGAAGTGGGGTTCCCGGTTTCTTCTCAAGGGGATTTTGAGTCTGTTCAAACTATTGCGCGCCATATCAAAAACTCTCGTGTTGCCGCATTATCTCGAGCTGTAGATAAAGACATTGATGCCGCATACGAGGCATTGAAAGTCGCTGAAGCATTCCGTATTCATACTTTTATTGCAAGTTCTGCATTGCATGTTGAAGCGAAATTAAAACGTTCTTTTGATGATGTGGTAGGAATGGCTGTTGCAGCAGTGAAACGCGCACGTAATTATACGGATGATGTTGAGTTCTCTTGCGAAGATGCAGGCCGTACAGGCATCGATAATATCTGTCGTATTGTTGAAGCGGCAATCAATGCGGGTGCAACTACAGTAAATATTCCCGATACAGTAGGTTTTTGTTTACCAAATGAATACGGCAACATTATTGCTCAAGTGCGCAACCGCGTGCCGAATATCGACAAAGCTGTGATTTCTGTTCATTGCCATAATGACTTAGGCATGGCAACCGCTAATTCTTTAACTGCAGTACAAAATGGTGCGCGTCAAATTGAATGTACTATCAACGGTATCGGCGAGCGAGCAGGCAATACCGCCTTGGAAGAAGTGGTGATGGCAATGAAAGTTCGCCAAGAATTTATGGGTGTGGATACACGCATCAACACGCAAGAAATTCACCGAGTGAGTCAAATGGTTAGCCAGCTTTGCAATATGCCGATTCAGCCGAATAAAGCCATTGTGGGTTCAAATGCTTTTGCGCACTCTTCTGGCATCCATCAAGATGGTATGTTGAAAAACAAAAATACTTACGAAATTATGTCTCCAGAAACTATCGGTTTGAAAAAAGAAAAATTGAATTTAACTGCACGTTCTGGTCGTGCAGCGGTAAAAGGTCATATGATGGATATGGGCTATAACGAACAAGATTATGATTTGGATAAATTGTACGATGCCTTCTTGAAATTAGCGGACAAAAAAGGCCAAGTGTTCGATTACGACTTGGAAGCCTTGGCGTTTATCGATATGCAACAAGGGGATGAGGATCGTTTGGTATTAGATAAACTTTCTGCACACTCAACCAAAGAATATCCGGCAACTGCATTTGTTCAATTGAAATTAGATGGCGAAAAATTAAGTACGTCTTCAATTGGCGGTAATGGCCCAGTGGATGCCGTTTATAACGCAATCTTAAATTTAACTGGCTTAGAAATCAAAATGTCTCACTATAACTTAACCGCCAAAGGCGAAGGAGCTGAAGCTCTTGGCCAAGTGGATATTGTGGTGGAACACGAAGGTCGTAAATTCCATGGTGTCGGTTTAGCAACAGACATTGTTGAATCTTCCGCACTTGCTTTAGTCCACGCGATCAATGCGATTTATCGAGCGCATAAAGTCGCCGATATTAAAAGCCATAAACATCATTAACCAAATACCCCTCTTTACAAAAGAGAGGAGAAAATATGAAGAAAATTAACCGCACTTTAGTGTGAAAGAAATAGGAAAAATAATATGCAATCATACAATGTAGCTATATTACCAGGCGATGGTATTGGCCCTGAAGTAATGGCGGAAGCGATTAAGGTATTAAACAAAGTTCAAGAAAAATTTGGTTTTAAACTTAACTTCAACGAGTTTTATGTAGGTGGTGCAGCCATTGATCATTGTGGTTGCCCATTACCAACAGAAACTTTAAAAGGCTGTGATGAAGCTGACGCGATTTTGTTTGGTTCTGTTGGTGGCCCTAAATGGACAAATTTACCACCTGATCAACAACCAGAACGCGGTGCATTATTACCATTGCGTAAACATTTCAAATTATTCTGCAATCTCCGCCCTGCTACTCTTTATAAAGGACTCGAAAAATTCTGTCCATTACGTGCTGATATTGCTGCGAAAGGTTTTGATATGGTGGTGGTTCGTGAATTAACAGGCGGAATTTATTTCGGTCAGCCTAAAGGCCGTGAGGGCGAAGGCGCACAAACCAAAGCATTTGATACGGAAGTGTATTACAAATATGAAATCGAGCGTATTGCTAGAGCTGCTTTTGAGGCAGCAATGAAGCGCAATAAAAAAGTCACTTCTGTGGATAAAGCGAACGTATTACAGTCTTCTATTTTATGGCGTGAAACTGTGACAGAAATTGCAAAAGAATATCCAGAAGTCACCTTAGAGCATATCTATATCGACAACGCGACCATGCAGTTAATCAAAGCGCCTGAGTCTTTCGATGTGCTACTCTGCTCTAACATTTTTGGCGATATTATTTCTGATGAAGCAGCGATGATCACGGGTTCTATGGGGATGTTGCCATCCGCTAGCTTAAACGAAGAAGGTTTCGGCCTATATGAACCGGCTGGCGGTTCCGCGCCAGATATCGCAGGCAAAGGCATTGCTAATCCAATCGCACAAATTCTTTCTGCGGCAATGATGCTGCGTTACAGCTTCAACTTAAACGAAGCCGCAGATGCCATTGAAAATGCGGTACAAAAAGTCTTAGCAAAAGGTCACCGTACGGGTGATTTAGCCGATGACTCTACACCTGTTTCAACTGCGGAAATGGGCACATTGATTGCTGACGCAATCTAATAAAAAACAATGAAAGTGCGGTTCAAAAATACCTCGGATTTTAACCGCACTTACCCTAACAAAAGCCTCTAACGAATTGAGAAATATTATGGCAAAAACACTTTACGAAAAATTATTTGATTCGCACATTGTGTATGAAGCAGAGGGCGAAACGCCGATTTTGTATATCAACCGTCATTTAATCCATGAAGTGACTAGTCCGCAAGCCTTTGATGGTTTACGTGTTGCGGGGCGCCAAGTGCGCCAAGTGAATAAAACTTTCGGTACCATGGATCACAGCATTTCTACTCAAGTACGCGATGTGAACAAACTTGAAGGTCAAGCTAAAATCCAAGTGTTAGAACTTGATAAAAATACCAAAGCGACGGGTATTAAATTATTTGATATGACAACGAAAGAGCAGGGAATCGTACATGTGATGGGGCCTGAACAAGGATTAACCTTACCGGGTATGACAATTGTTTGTGGTGATTCCCACACAGCCACCCACGGAGCATTTGGTGCTTTGGCATTTGGTATCGGCACCTCCGAAGTAGAACACGTATTAGCCACACAAACCTTAAAACAAGCTCGCGCCAAAAGCATGAAAATTGAAGTGCGTGGCAAGGTGGCACCGGGCATTACCGCCAAAGACATTATTCTTGCCATTATCGGCAAAACCACTATGGCGGGCGGTACAGGCCATGTAGTGGAATTCTGTGGCGAAGCGATTCGTGATCTTTCTATGGAAGGCCGTATGACCGTTTGTAATATGGCGATTGAAATGGGCGCGAAAGCCGGCTTAATCGCACCAGATGAAACCACTTTCGAATACTTAAAAGGTCGTCCGCACGCACCGAAAGGTAAAGATTGGGATGATGCTGTTGCTTATTGGAAAACCTTAAAATCTGATGACAATGCAAAATTTGATACGGTGGTAACATTAGAAGCAAAAGATATCGCACCGCAAGTCACTTGGGGTACGAATCCTGGGCAAGTAATTGGTATCGATCAATGCGTACCTAATCCAGAAGAAATGACTGATCCCGTGACTCGTGCTTCAGCAGAAAAAGCCTTGAACTATATCGGTTTAGAAGCTAACACTAATTTAAAAGAAATCCCTGTGGATCAAGTGTTTATCGGTTCTTGCACTAATGCTCGTATCGAAGATTTACGCGCAGCGGCGGCGGTGATGAAAGGACGCAAAAAAGCCGATAACGTAAAACGCATTTTAGTGGTGCCGGGCTCTGGTTTAGTAAAAGAACAAGCGGAAAAAGAAGGTTTGGATAAAATCTTTATCGAAGCAGGCGCTGAATGGCGTAACCCTGGCTGCTCAATGTGTTTAGGGATGAACGATGACCGTTTAGGCGAATGGGAACGTTGTGCTTCCACGTCAAACCGTAACTTTGAAGGTCGCCAAGGGCGTAATGGCAGGACTCACTTAGTGAGTCCTGCGATGGCAGCAGCAGCGGGAATGTTCGGTAAATTTGTTGATATTCGTGACGTAACATTAAACTAAGGAGCAGAAAATGGTAGGATTTAAACAACTTTCAGGCCTAGTAGTGCCATTGGATGCGGCAAACGTGGATACTGATGCGATTATTCCAAAACAATTTTTACAAGCCATTACCCGCGTGGGTTTCGGTAAACACTTATTCCATGAATGGCGTTATTTGGATGTAGAAGGCACCAAGCCAAACCCTGATTTCGTATTGAATTATCCACAATATCAAGGCGCGACCATTTTATTAGCACGTAAAAACCTAGGCTGTGGTTCGTCTCGTGAACATGCACCTTGGGCATTAGCCGATTACGGTTTCAAAGTAATGATCGCACCAAGTTTTGCGGATATTTTCTACAACAACAGCTTAAATAACCACATGTTACCGATTCGTTTAAGCGAAGAAGAAGTAGAAGAAATTTTCCAATGGGTGTGGGCAAATGAAGGCAAACAAATCCATGTGGATTTAGAAGCGATGACCGTAACCGTAGGTGACAAAGTCTATCACTTTGAACTGGATGAATTCCGCCGTCATTGTTTGTTAAACGGCTTGGATAATATTGGTTTAACCCTTCAACACGAAGACAAAATCTCAGAATACGAGAAAAACATCCCAGCGTTCTTGCGCTAAAAAGATAAAAGTGCGGTGATTTTTCACCGTACTTTTTGATCTAATCTAACGTTTTAATGATTCCATTATCGACTGAAAACATTTTTCTGTTTTCGACTTGCATCTCTTTTAATTGTTCTTGAGTAATGGCTGTAACAAACACTTGTGAACCGCTTTGTTGTAATCGTTCTGCTAATAATGCTCGCTTATATTGATCCAATTCCGATGCAAAATCATCGATTAAAAAAATACAATGGCGTTGCTTTTCTTTCATTAAATGCTCGCCTTGAGCCAGTCTCAATGCGCACATTAAAAGTTTAAGTTGTCCACGAGAAAGTACATCTTCCACTGGCAATTCTTGTGCTTTGAAGCGAAAATCAGCTTTTTGAGGTCCAGAAAATGTGTAATTTAAGGCACGATCTCGTTCAAAATTTTGCTCAAGAACCTCTGTGTAATCTGTATTTTTTTCCCATCCTTGATGAAAGCTGACATTAATTTCTAATTCAGGGAGGAAAAGTTGGCAAGTTTGCTCGATTTCAGGGCGTAGTGCTTCTGCATATTCGGCACGCCATTGACTCACTTGATGAGCAAGTTTCGCAAGCTCAACATCCCAAACTTTAATAGCGGAGTAGGGCTGATTTTGTGCAAGGGCGGCATTTCGTTGTTTGAGTAATCGATTAAGGTTGCTCCAAGCAGCATAAAAACTTGTTTGATGGTGAAAAAGTCCCCAATCTAAAAATGCTCGGCGATAACTTGGCCCCCCATTCAGTAAGGTTAAGCCCTCCGGTGTGATTAATTGCATTGGTAAAAGATGAGCAAGATCGGAAATTTTATTGCCATCTTCACCATTAATTTTTACTAACGTGTTGCCTTGACGAAGTTTTTGTAATCCCACTGACCATTGATGTTGGCTTTCTTGGATTTGTCCAAATAGGGTAAAGTGAGGTTCGTCGTAAGAAATGATGCGATTTGTTACCGAACTTTTGAATGAGCGTCCGTGACCAAGATAAAAAATGGCTTCTAATAAGCTTGTTTTCCCGCTGCCATTGTTGCCGACCAAAAAGTTAAAGCCGGGATCAAAATCAAGATCCACGGCTGTTAAGTTACGAAATTTTTCGATCAGTAAGCGCGAAATCGCCATATTATAAACGCATTGGCATAATTACATATTCGCTACTGCTGTCTTCGTAATTTTCGATTAAGCAACTCGAAGAGGCATCAGTTAGGCGCATACGAACTTGATTGCATTTAAGCGCATTTAGCACATCAAGAATATAGGTGACATTAAAGCCGACTTCTAATTCTTCGTCATTGTAATTGACATCCACGATTTCTTCCGCTTCTTCATGTTCTGTGTTAGAGGCAGTAATTTTTAGTTGGTTTTCGCTTAAGTTTAAACGCACGCTACGTACACGCTCATTTGATAAAATTGATGCACGAACAAAGGCTTGTTTGAGCGTTTCCCAGCTGCCTTCGACAATTTTCGTTGCGTTACGAGGCAGCACTCGGCGATAGTCAGGGAAACGACCATCAATTAATTTTGATGTAAACACAATGTTTTTTAAGTGGATACGTAAATTGTTAGTACCGATTTGTAAACGCGCCGGCTCATCGCTTGTTTCTAATAAACGAACGAGTTCTAACACGCCTTTACGCGGTAAAATAACAGAATGATTTTGTAATTCTTGTTCAAGTGAGATAGTACACACCGCAAGTCTATGACCATCTGTTGCCACAGTACGCAATAAATTGCCTTCAGTTTCAAATTTCATACCATTTAAAAAATAGCGGGCATCTTGGTTTGCCATGGAAAATTGAGTGGCTTCAATTAAACGGCGCAAGGTATTTTGCGGTAGTTCAAAATCTACTTCAGACTGCCAATCCGTGAGGTTTGGATATTCTTCTGCAGGTTGGGTTGTGAGTGTAAAACGGCTACGCCCAGACTGCACTAATGCACGATCTTCTTCAAAAGTAACCGTGATTTCTGAATCATCAGATAAAGTGCGGCAAATATCTAAGAATTTTTTTGCTGGAATCGTGAAGGTGCCATTTTCAGAAGACGATGAAAGCTGAGTTTGACTCGATAATTCGACTTCCAAATCTGTACCTGTGATAGTCAATTGATTATCTTCAATTTGCAACAACACGTTGTTTAATACAGGAATGTTTGGACGACTACTCAATACGCCACATACTTGTTGCAACGGTTTTAATAAATTTTCTCTTGAAATACTAAATTGCATTGCGTTCTCCTTTTATGCGGACAAAGTGCGGATTAAATTCGCCCAATCTTCTTGAATACTATTGTCTTGTTCGCGGAATTTTGGGACTTCGCGACAAGCGTTTAATACGGTCGTGTGATCACGGTCAAATGCACGACCGATTTCAGGCAAACTGCGATTTGTTAATTCTTTTGCTAAGGCCATTGCAATTTGGCGTGGACGAGTCACTGAACGCGCACGACTTTTGGATTTTAAATCTGAAACCTTAATTCGATAATATTCAGCCACCACTTTTTGAATATTTTCAATGGTAACCAAGCGTTCTTGCAGAGCCAAAATATCTTTTAAGGTGTCTCGCACGAAATCAATATCAATGTCACCGCCTTTGAAGTCTTGCATTGCTTTCACTCGATTTAGCGCCCCTTCGAGTTCACGCACGTTGGTACGCAAGCGTTGAGCAATGAAGAAAGCGACTTCTTCTGGCAAATTCATATTATGTTCTTCCGCCTTTTTCAATAAAATCGCTACGCGAGTTTCAAGATCGGGCGGCTCAATGGCTGTTGTTAAGCCCCAGCCAAAACGTGATTTTAAACGTTCTTCAATTTTTTCAATTTCTTTAGGATAACGATCTGATGTTAAGATAATTTGGCGACCAGTTTCAAATAAGTTATTGAATATATGGAAGAATTCTTCTTGAGTTTTTTCTTTTTCAGCGAAAAATTGAATATCATCCACTAAAAGCGCATCGAGAGAACGATAGAATTTTTTGAACTGATCCATTTTATTATCACGCACTGCTTTTACCATATGTTGCATAAAGTTATTTGCGTGAATATAAAGCACACGCGCATTCGGTTTATTGGCTAAAATGCCGTTGCCAATCGCGTGTAATAAGTGGGTTTTCCCTAAACCTGTACCACCATATAAAAAGAATGGATTGGCCGAAGGTTCGCCTGGTGCTTGAGCAAGTTTTTGACCGACTGCACGTGCGAGTTGGTTCGATTTACCTTCAACAAAGTTATCAAATAAGTGTTTAGTATTTAGATGGGATTCAAATTTTACTGAAACACTAGATTCAGCTTGAAAATCTGCCGCACTTTCTGTTTTAGGATTGCCACTGCCACTTGGTGCACTTTCCACTACTTTGGGTGCAGGTTTGACCCCTTCTTTTAAAGAAATGTGAAGTTCAGGATTTTGTGCAAGTGTTTGACAAATTTGCTGGATTTGTGCGAGATAATGAGTTTCCACCCAACCTTTCACAAACATATTAGAAGCATATAAAACAATGTGGTTATCCGCCACCACATCAGCCTGTAAAGGACGAAGCCAAGTGCTAAGATCGCTGGCTGAAACTTGATCTTGAAGTTGTAACAGGCAACTTTGCCAAAGATTTGAGAGATTCACAAAAGGATCCTTATTGTTTTTGCAATAGAGAAAAGTGCGGTAAAAATTGGTGGAGATTTTACAATAAATGCGTGGAAAGATCTTCTAAAAAATCGGCTTGAGATTTATACAAAAATCCGTATAATCTCCCCGATTTTGGAAGTCCGAGAGTTTTTCCCGAAAAATTTCCGTTTCTTATTTGACGAACGCGTATTTTATGATTAAAATTGCGCTCTATTTTTATTAACTCATAATCTGGATTTAGGTAGATTACAATGAAACGTACATTTCAACCTTCTGTATTAAAACGTAGTCGTACTCACGGTTTCCGTGCTCGTATGGCAACTAAAAATGGCCGTCAAGTTTTAGCGCGTCGTCGTGCTAAAGGTCGCAAAAGTTTATCTGCATAATCACCGTCCTTAGTGGTTAAGCTGAACTTTTCAAGGGAGTTACGTTTGTTAACTCCCGTTCAATTCAAAAATGTCTTCGAACAACCGTTCAGAGCTAGCACTCCAGAAATAACCATCCTTGCCAGAAAAAATGATCTTGAGCATCCTCGCTTAGGTTTGACTGTCGCTAAAAAACATTTAAAACGAGCTCATGATCGTAATCGTATTAAACGTTTAGTACGAGAAAGTTTTCGTTTATCGCAACATCGTTTACCAGCATGTGATTTTGTTTTTGTTGCAAAAGGTGGTATTGGTAAGCTTGATAATAGCTCTTTTGTGCAAATCTTAGAAAAATTATGGCAACGACACATTCGTTTGGTGCAAAAATCTTAATTGGGTTTATTCGTTTCTATCAACTTGTTATTAGTCCTCTTATCGGACCGCGTTGTCGGTTTGTGCCTACTTGTTCTTGCTATGGCATTGAAGCGTTAAAAACACATGGATTGTTAAAAGGTAGTTGGCTTACTCTAAAACGTGTATTAAAATGTCACCCCTTGAACGCTGGTGGATTCGATCCTGTTCCACCTAAAATCAATAATAACGATGAGAAAAAATAATGGACTCAAGACGTAGCCTGTTAGTGTTAGCGCTAATTTTTATTTCTTTCCTTGTTTATCAGCAATGGCAGTTGGATAAAAATCCACAAGTGCCAACTGAGCAAACAACTTCAATGACTGCCAATTCTGATGTTCCGGCAAGTTCTCCTTCTTCTAATTCACAAGTCGTAGCAGATTCTCAAACTCATGGCCGTATTATTACCCTTGAAAACGATGTATTCCGTTTGAAAGTTGATACCTTAGGCGGTGATGTAATTAGTTCTGAATTACTAAAATATGACGCAGAATTGGATTCAAAAACACCGTTTGAGTTATTAAAAGATACCAAAGAACATGTGTATATTGCACAAAGTGGTTTAATTGGTAAAAACGGTATCGATACTCGTTCTGGTCGTGCGCAATACCAAATTGAAGGTGATAATTTTAAATTAGCAGATGGTCAAGAGTCTCTTTCTGTGCCTCTTCTTTTTGAAAAAGATGGTGTGACTTATCAAAAAATCTTCGTATTAAAACGTGGTAGTTACGATTTAGGTGTGGATTACAAGATTAATAACCAAAGTGGTCAAGCCATTGAAGTAGAGCCTTATGGTCAATTAAAACATTCTATTGTTGAAAGCTCTGGTAATGTCGCAATGCCAACTTATACTGGTGGCGCATATTCTTCTTCAGAAACTAACTATAAAAAATATAGTTTTGGCGATATGAAGGATAATAATCTTTCTATTGATACTAAAGCTGGTTGGGTTGCAGTATTACAACATTATTTCGTATCGGCTTGGATTCCTAATCAAGATGTAAATAATCAACTTTACACAATTACAGATACTAAAAATAACGTCGCTTCAATCGGTTATCGTGGTCCAGTTGTGACAATTCCTGCTGGTGGTCAAGAGACGATTACAAGTTCATTATGGACTGGTCCTAAACTTCAAAATCAAATGGCTACCGTAGCAAATCATTTAGATTTAACAGTTGATTACGGTTGGGCTTGGTTTATTGCTAAACCGTTATTCTGGTTATTAACCTTTATTCAAGGGATTGTATCTAACTGGGGCTTAGCGATTATCTGTGTAACAATCGTGGTGAAAGCAATTTTGTATCCACTTACGAAAGCACAATATACATCAATGGCTAAAATGCGTATGTTGCAACCTAAAATGCAAGAAATGCGTGAGCGTTTTGGTGATGATCGCCAACGTATGA
The DNA here is from genome assembly GCF_001679495.1 of Haemophilus sp. CCUG 66565. Taxonomy (NCBI): domain Bacteria; kingdom Pseudomonadati; phylum Pseudomonadota; class Gammaproteobacteria; order Pasteurellales; family Pasteurellaceae; genus Haemophilus; species Haemophilus sp. CCUG 66565. Next base: position 35,892 of record NZ_LZOX01000001.1, read on the forward strand.
GCCAAGAAATGATGAAACTTTATAAAGAAGAAAAAGTAAATCCACTTGGTGGTTGTTTGCCAATTCTTCTTCAAATGCCAATCTTCATCGCATTGTATTGGACATTTATGGAAGCAGTTGAATTACGTCATGCTCCGTTCTTTGGTTGGATTCAAGATTTATCAGCACAAGATCCTTATTATATTTTCCCTATTTTAATGGGTATCTCAATGTTCTTGTTGCAAAAAATGTCTCCAACACCAGTAGCGGATCCAATGCAGCAAAAAGTGATGAACTTTATGCCATTAGTATTTATGTTCTTCTTCTTATGGTTCCCCGCTGGTTTAGTGTTGTACTGGTTAGTTTCTAACTTAATTACAATTGCACAACAGCAATTAATTTATCGAGGGTTAGAGAAAAAAGGGTTACATTCCCGTAAGAAATAGTTACTAACTGGCAAAAAGAAAGGCACGAATAGTGCCTTTCTTTATTATTTGATCTTAATATATTCCGCATTTTGTAGAGATAGAGTTTCTTTTTAGTAGAGACAGGGATAAGCGTTATCCCTCTAAATTAAAAGTGCGGCTAGATTTTAAAGAGTTTTTTATGAAAGAAACAATCGTTGCTCAAGCTACTGCGCCAGGTCGTGGTGGTATTGGAATTTTAAGAGTCTCTGGGCCTTTAGCAACAGAAGTTGCACAAGCGGTGTTGGGAAAATGTCCTAAGCCAAGAATGGCTGATTATCTCCCTTTTAAAGATGATGATGGCACTGTTTTAGATCAAGGGATTGCCCTTTACTTCAAATCACCAAATTCATTTACTGGTGAGGATGTATTGGAATTGCAAGGTCACGGTGGGCAGATTGTATTAGATTTATTACTCAAACGTATTTTACAAATTGATGGAATCCGTTTGGCGAGACCGGGTGAGTTTTCTGAACAAGCTTTTTTGAATGATAAATTGGATCTTGCTCAAGCGGAAGCGATTGCGGATTTAATTGATGCAACATCAGAACAGGCAGCACGTTCCGCATTAAAATCTTTGCAAGGTGAATTTTCGAAGAAAGTAAATGAATTAGTTGATTCTGTTATTTACTTACGCACCTATGTAGAAGCAAGCATTGACTTTCCTGATGAAGAAATTGATTTCTTGGCTGATGGAAAAATTGAAGCAAACTTACGCGGTATTATTAATCAGTTGGAAGATGTTCGCTCAGAAGCCAAACAAGGTTCGATTTTACGTGAAGGCATGAAAGTTGTGATTGCTGGTCGTCCAAATGCTGGCAAATCGAGCTTGCTTAATGCGCTTGCTGGTCGCGAAGCAGCTATCGTAACGGATATTGCGGGTACAACGCGTGATGTATTGCGTGAGCATATTCATATTGACGGCATGCCATTGCATATTATTGATACCGCGGGTCTTCGAGATGCAACCGATGAAGTCGAGCGCATTGGCATTTCTCGCGCATGGACGGAGATCGAACAAGCCGATCGTATTATTTTGATGTTAGATAGTAGCGATCCTGAAAGTGCAGATTTAAGCAAAGTGCGGTCAGAATTTTTAGCAAAATTACCCACAACATTGCCTGTCACTATTGTTCGAAACAAAATCGATTTAAATGGCGAACAAGCAAGTGAAAGCGAAGAAGACGGGTATCAAATGATTAGCCTTTCCGCTCAAACGCATGATGGTATACAACTTTTACGTGATCATTTAAAACAAGCAATGGGTTTCCAAACTGGCATGGAAGGGGGCTTTTTAGCTCGTCGTCGTCATTTAGATGCACTTGAGAAAGCCGCAGAGCATTTACAAATCGGTTTGGTTCAACTTACAGAATTTCATGCGGGAGAACTTTTAGCGGAAGAATTACGTTTAGTACAAACTTATTTGAGTGAAATTACAGGAGAATTCACATCAGATGACTTGCTAGGTAATATTTTTAGTTCTTTCTGTATTGGAAAATAGCAAGAGTAAAGCGCGGTCATTTTCTTGGGCAAAAATTTAGATCAAAAGCGGAGATTTTGGGTGGCATAGTGCTGATTGGAATTGGCATTAGCTTGCTTTATGAGCACGGCGTTTTCACTTTTTAAGATGCTAATTTTCTACGTTTAGATTATAATCGGGGAAAATTTTATATTTATAACAAGGGTTATAGAATGTTAATTGAAAAAATGCACAATTTATCAAATTCAAAGGCAGCTAAGTTTATTTTGGGTTTGATTACATTATCGTTTTTAGTCGGCGGTATGTCTGGCTATCTTTTTAGTTCAAATGATACTTACGCTGCAAAAGTTAATGGTGAAGTGATTTCGCAACAGGATTTTTTAAATCGCTACAACCAAGAATTTGAGGCTCGTGCACAACGCGAAGGCGAAGCATTTATGGCTCAGTCAGATTCTCCTGAATTTGTTACCGCACTTCGTCAAAGCACCATTAATCGAATGATTGATCAAGAATTGCTTCGTCAATATGCGAAAGAATTAAAATTAGGCGTAAGTGATGAAATGATTAAACGAGCAATCGTGACAGATCCTAATTTTCAAGTTAATGGAAAATTTGATAACGGTGTTTATCAACAAGTATTACAACAAAATCGTTTAACTTCAGATGGTTATGCAGCTATTTTGCGTGGCGCATTAACCCTTGAACAAATGCAAAGTGGTGTTGCTAACAGTGAATTTATCGTGCCAGTTCAAGCAAAAAATACCGCAGAAGTTTTCTTTCAAAAGCGTTCAGCTCGTTTAGCAACATTATCTCTTGCTGATGAAATGGCAAAGCAAGCGGTATCTGATGATGAAATTAAAGCTTATTACGAAGCTAATCAAAAATCTTTTGTTCAGCCAGAACAAGTGAAGGTTCAATATATTGATCTCTCAGGTAGCCAAATCGAAAAAGGTATCGACGTTAAAGATGTAGAAATTGCGCAATATTATCAAGATAATAAAGCTCAATTTATGACTCAGCGTTTAGCACATATTCAATTTGCAAATGAGCAAGATGCTAAGGCGGCTTACGATGAATTACAAAAAGGTGCAAATTTCGCTGATGTAGCTAAAGCTAAATCTCTAGATAAAGTTTCTGGTGAGAATGGTGGTGATTTAGGTTGGGTAAATGCGAATGAATTACCAAAAGCCTTTGAAGATGCCGCAGCTGCATTACAGGTAGGGCAATATAGCCAACCAATCAATGTGGATGGTAATTACCATATTGTTTTAGTGCAAGAACGTAAAGCTCAAACTTTAGATGAAGTGAAAGCACAGGTTGCAGATTTAGTTCGTAAATCCTTATTAGAAAATCGTTATTATGCAATTGAAAAGCAAGTGCGTGATAAGGCTTTTGAAGATAGCAAATCGTTGAATACCGCGGCACAAGTTGCAGGTGTTAAAGTTCAAGAGAGCGGTTATTTTTCTCGTCAAAATGTGCCTGCAGAATTAAATTTCCCTAATGTAGTTTCTGCCGTTTTTGAATCTGATATTGCCAATGGTGGCGCTAATTCAGAACCTTTGAACGTAGGCGATTATCACGCTATTGTTGTGCGTGTGTTAGATCACAAGCCTGAAGGAGTGAGAACATTGGAAGATGCGAAAGCGGATATTGAAATGTTTTTAAAACGCCAGAAGGCTGAAAATGTTCTTAACGAAAAAGCACAACAAGCAGTGAAAGCACTAAGCGAAAATGCTGAATCGAAAGTGGATGGAATTAATTTCTCAAGTGAGCAAACTTTTACTTTAAGTGAAAATAAAGATCCAATTTTAACAAATGGCGTATTTTCAATTGCTAAACCAGCATCAGGTAAAACGGTTTACCAAGTTGCTCATAATGAGAAAGGCGATGTAGTTATTATTGCGTTAAATAAAGTAGAAGACGGCGTGCTTAACGATAAAGAATTAAGTCAATTTAGTGCTCAATTATTACGTACAAGTCAGGCTGAAGTTCAAGCGCAATTAATGCAAGGGTTGCGTGAGAGAGCAAAAATTGAAGTAAATGATTCTTTCATCAATCAAGATGATGAAGCACAGCAATAATTGATTAAATTGCAATCTCAGATAAATTTTGATAAAAAGTGCGGTAAATTCACCGCACTTTTTTATAGGGAGCAAACAATGGCAGAAGAAACAATTTTCAGCAAAATTATCCGTAAAGAAATTCCTGCAAATATCGTCTATCAAGATGAATTAGTCACTGCGTTTCGTGATATTTCACCACAAGCTAAAACACATATTTTGATCATTCCAAATAAAGTAATTCCAACAGTGAATGATGTGACGGAGCAAGATGAACTAACGCTAGGTCGATTATTTAGCGTAGCGGCTAAACTTGCTAAAGAAGAAGGCATTGCGGAAGACGGTTACCGCCTAATTGTGAATTGTAATAAACATGGTGGGCAAGAAGTATTCCACTTACATATGCATTTAGTCGGTGGTGAACCTTTAGGTAGAATGTTAGTTAAATAATGAAAAAATATTTTTTAATTTTGGCGAGCCTTGTGCTCGCTGCTTGTTCAAGTTCAGTAGAAAACTTAACTTATTCAACGAAGCCGATTTTAAATATCACATCTAATCTTTCACCTTTAATTCAAGTTGAAACGAGTCAAAAATCAGCGCTTATAAAAAATAAAAGTCAGCAACTTTTGAATATAAGTTACTATTTGTATTGGTACGATCATTTAGGGGTAACCCAAACTTGGGAAAATCAGCAAGAAAGCTATTCCGCTCAATTTTTGCTAAAACCACAAGAAGAGAAATCGATTGATTTAATTAAACCCACTGTAGAAAGTAAAAATTATCGCCTTTATTTAAAATAATTTATGAGCACGTTGTTAATTGATTTAAAAGGAAAAGAGTTGGAACAAGAGGAAGTAGAGTTACTTTCTCATCCTCTTGTTGCGGGATTGATTTTATTTACTCGAAATTTTGAAGACAGAGAACAAATTCAAGAATTAATTCGTTCTGTTCGTCAGCGAGTGAAAAAGCCTTTATTGATTACGGTGGATCAAGAAGGGGGACGAGTTCAACGTTTCCGTGATGGATTCACGATGTTGCCTTCAATGCAGGCTTTTCAGGAAACATTGTCAGCAACTGAACAAGTGAACTTCGCTAAAGAAGCAGGTTGGCAAATGGCTGCAGAAATGATTGCCTTGGATATTGACTTGAGTTTTGCGCCGGTGCTGGATTTGGGGCATGAATGTCGAGCGATTGGTGATCGCAGTTTTTCATCTGATGTAAAAAGTGCGGTAAATTTAGCAACCGCTTTTATTGATGGTATGCATCAAGCAGGTATGGCATCTACAGGTAAACATTTCCCCGGTCATGGCCATGTATTAGCTGATTCTCATTTAGAAACTCCTTATGATGATCGCACAAAAGACGAAATTTTTAGTTGCGATCTCCAACCTTTCCAACAGTTGATTTCACAAAATAAACTCGATGCCATTATGCCTGCGCATGTCATTTATAGACAATGTGATAGTCAACCAGCAAGTGGTTCAGAATATTGGTTAAAAGAAATCTTACGAAAACAACTAAATTTCCAAGGTGCAATTTTTTCCGATGATCTCGGTATGAAAGGCGCTGGTGTAATGGGCGATTTTGTAGAGCGTAGCAAAAAAGCACTCAATGCCGGTTGTGATCTTTTATTGCTGTGCAATGAACGTGAAGGTGTCATTCAAGTATTAGATAATCTAAAACTTACTGAAAATGAACCGCACTTTATGACTCGTCAAGCTCGCTTAAAAAATTTATTTAAACGTAGAGTGTTCAAGTGGAATGACTTGGTTTTAGATCAACGTTGGAATCTGAATCACCGAAATCTCGCAGATATTCAAAGCCGTTGGCTAGATATTCAGGCCGCAAGAAAATGATTGATTGTCGATACTATAAGCAAAATGAATGTCGTTCTTGTCAATGGCTTGAAATACCTTATAGTCAGCAGCTAACTGAAAAACAACATCATTTAAAGCAGCAACTGATTTCTATTAATTGCAATGGAGCTCAATGGTTGGCTCCTTTTGAATCTGATGAACAAGGCTTTCGTAATAAAGCTAAAATGGTTGTTAGTGGCAGTGTTGAACGCCCGATACTTGGCATTTTAAAAAATCCTAATGATCCACAAAGTGCGATTGATTTGTGTGATTGCCCCCTTTATCCAACTCATTTTTCATTGATTTTTCCTGTTCTGAAGGATTTTATTGGACGTGCTGGTTTAGTACCTTATAACATTGCTAAACAAAAAGGCGAGCTTAAATATATTCTGCTGACAGAAAGTATCGCGATGGGAAAATTAATGTTGCGTTTTGTATTACGCACAGAAAATAAATTGCCATTAATTCGTCGAGAATTACCCAAATTATTGGAAAAATTACCGCACTTAGAAGTGGTTAGCATTAATTTACAACCACAACACGCTGCTATCTTAGAAGGTGAACAAGAAATTTTTCTGACAGAACAACAATTTTTGCCTGAGAATTTTAACGGTATTCCGCTCTTTATTCGCCCACAAGGTTTTTTTCAAACCAATCCTAAAGTGGCGGCGGGATTATATGCAACCGCTCAGCAATGGGTGAGTGAATTACCAATTTATAAAGTCTGGGATTTATTTTGTGGCGTGGGAGGATTTGGCTTACATTGCGCGAAAGCTTTACAGGAAAAATGGGGAAAAAGTATAGAGTTAACTGGAATTGAAATTTCCTCCTCAGCTATTTTTGCAGCGAGTCATTCCGCTAAAATATTGGGTTTAGAACATGTGAATTTCCGATCCCTCGATGCGGCTAGTGTGATGAAAAATCAGAATGAGAATAAGCCAGATCTTGTGATTGTAAATCCACCACGTCGTGGAATTGGAAAGGAATTAAGTGAATTTCTTAACGAAATGCAATCGGACTTTATTTTATATTCTAGTTGTAATTCTGTAACAATGGGTAAAGATTTACAGTATCTCACTTTTTATAAACCGTTGAAAATTCAACTTTTTGATATGTTTCCACAAACATCTCATTATGAAGTATTAGTTCTACTACAAAGAAAAAAGAAGAGTTAAAGAAATATAAAAAGTTTGGGGATTTGAAACAAGGGTGGTGGAACTAAGCAGAATTGGTCTTAACAGCAAGTGGCTTACTGCACGCATCCCTGCGGGATTTCTACCTAGCCCACCATAGATTAGAAAATGCATCTTGGTGTTCTAGCTTTTGCGGCATAAAACTATGCAATAAGGTTATAAACCTTTAAAAGCCACTATATCAGGAGACCAATCCTGTCTTCCCACTATATTTGTAAGAAGTTGGATAATGATAGAATCCTTTATATTAATTGTCAATTAATGTTTTGAATATTATTTCTAATTAAACAAAAACCATCCAAATTGATTTTGGATGGTTTCATTATTGAATAATTTATGATGAAAAATTATCTTGAGCCATATACAACAATGGTTTTTCCATGGGCATGAATAAGATTTTGATCCTCTAACATCTTAATAATACGTCCTACAGTTTCTCGTGAACAACCAACCATTTGCCCTATTTCTTGACGTGTAATTTTGATTTGCATCCCATCAGGATGTGTCATTGCTTCAGGCTGTTTAGCTAAGTTCATTAGCGTTTGAGCAATACGGCCTGCTACATCTAAGAATGCTAAATTACTGACTTGGCGTGAAGTATTTTGTAAACGTCTTGCCAATTGTGCGGTTAAAAACATTAAGATTTCAGGGTTGGCTTGAATTAATTGACGATATTTTTTATAGGAAATTTCAGCAATTTCACATGTTGTTTTTGTTTTAACCCATGCTGAACGTTTTGAGCCTTCATCAAATAGCCCTGCTTCTCCAAAGAATTGTCCAGCTCCTAGATAAGTTAGGATCATTTCTTTTCCTTCATCATCTTTTGCAGAGACCATTACAGTACCTTTAATCACATAATAAAGTGTAGTTGCATCCTCTCCCGCATGAATTAGCGTAGATTTTGCTGGATATTTGTGTAAGTGGCAATGCGTAAGAAACCAGTCTAAAATAGGATCTCGAGTCGTTGATTCTTCTTCCTGTGGTGGAACTGATGCTTCATCAATTTCGGTTAATTCATTTGACATTCGTGCTCCTTACATTCCTGTTTCAAAAATTCCGTTTTATTTTTGATGTCAATGGATTCATGCAATTCAGACCATACAATCACCGCAATTCCATTGCGAATTTGAGTCAGTAAAAGTTGTTTTTTTTGGTTGAGTGAAAGTTCTTCTATACCGTAATCGGTTCCTTCGCGTAAAATTACGCTTTCTACGATATTATCTAATGTTTCTGCTTCCAGTTCTTGCCAAGGAATAATCATATATTTACTCGGTAAAGTCAATTAGGCAAAAAGTGGCTCGATAAAACGCCATTGTTGTTCGAAAGACTGGCTTGCATTCAGACGGAAATTAGTACGAACATAGCGCATAAATTGTCCTTCACATAGTGTTACTAAATGTGAAGCAATTACGCGTTCATCCACATTAAAGCCACGTCCTTCACGCAATTTTCGCATTTGTAAAATATTGACAAACTGCATTTCAAGACGATTAAAAAATTGTGCGACTCGAACTTGTAATTGCGCATCTTCAAACATTAATGCATGACCCGTTAGAATTCGAGTTAAGCCAGGGTTTTTACGGGCAAAATCTAAGATCGTTTGTAAAATATCATGAATGCGATTCATTGTTTGGGTTTCGTTACGCATAGAAGTGGTAATACGGCTTAATAGGGTATTTTCGATATGCTCGATTAAGGCTTCAAACATTTTTGTTTTGCTTGGAAAGTAACGATATAACGCAGCTTCAGATACCCCAACTTCTTTTGCTAGACGAGCCGTTGTCATACGCTCCATGCCACGTTCGGAATGAAGCATATGTATCAACACAGTAAGCACTTGTTGACGACGTTCTTTTACCGTTCTTTTTTCAATTTTTGGTGTTTCAATTTTAGGCGCAATCTCTTCCACGCCCGATAAAGATAATTGTTCTTCTACCATAAATTATTGTTTACCTGAATGACCGAAACCACCTTCACCACGTTCGGTTTGTTGAAAATCTTCTACAATATTAAATTCGGCTTGTACTACTGGCACGAAAACAAGTTGAGCAATGCGATCGCCGACCTCAATTTTGAATGGCTCATTTCCACGGTTCCACATTGATACCATTAATGCTCCTTGATAATCGGAGTCAATTAATCCCACAAGGTTTCCTAGCACAATGCCATGTTTATGGCCAAGACCCGAGCGAGGCAAAATCACTGCCGCTAAATTTGGATCTGCAATATAAATTGAAAGGCCCGTCGGAATTAATTTGGTTTCACCTGGTTGAATTTCAAAGCTTTCATCGATCAACGCACGTAAATCAAGACCTGCCGAACCTTCAGTTGCGTAAGTTGGCAGAGGAAATTCATTTCCAATGCGAGAATCTAAAATTTTTACGTCAATTTTTTTCATGTCATACTCCGTTTGAAATTCATTTTTAGGTAAAAGTGCGGTTGGAATTATAAGGTTTTTTGATAGCGTTCAATGATTACATTAACTAAATCAGCTGCAAGTTCCACTTTTGATTTTAGCGATAATTTTTTATGACCATTTTTCCAGAAAAGCTGTAAGGCATTTTCATCTGCGTTAAAAACTTGTCCGCCAGATACATCGTTGGCACAAATCATATCAAGATTTTTGCGTTCAAGTTTATCTTTTGCATAATCATCAACATTTTGGGTTTCAGCCGCAAATCCAACAGTAAAAGGTCGATGTGTTTTTAAATGTCCTACATCTGAGATAATATCGGGATTTTTAATTAACTTGATAGATATTTCATCGCTAGATTTTTTAATTTTTTGGTCAGCAACTTCGACTACTCTGTAATCAGCAACAGCCGCACAGCCAATAAAAATTTGATTTTTCGCTGCACTTTCAAGAGAGGCTTGCCACATATCTTGTGCTGAGATGACATTAATTCGATTTACATTTTTTGGTGTTGTTAAATTCACTGGCCCTGAAATTAGTGTGACGTTCGCCCCACGTTTGGCAAATGCTTCAGCAATCGCAAATCCCATTTTCCCTGAACTATGGTTAGAAATATAACGAACGGGATCGATTGCCTCACGCGTTGGGCCTGCTGTAATGGCGACATTTAATCCTTGTAGATCTTGTTTTTGAGAGAAAAAGTCAGAAAGTGCGGTAAAAATTTCCTCTGGTTCTGACATACGTCCTTTCCCCATATCGCCGCAAGCCTGAAAACCACTATTCGGGCCAATAAGCTCAATTCCACGCGTTCGAAGAGTAGTTAAATTTTGTTGCGTAATGGATTGGCGATACATCTGCTGATTCATTGCTGGGGCAAGAAAAATTGGCGCATTAGTCGCAAGACAAATTGTTGAAAGTAAATCATTCGCCATGCCGACAGTAAGACGGGCAATAAAGTCTGCACTAGCTGGCGCAATAATAATGGTATCAGCCCATTTAGCAAATTCAATATGACCCATTGCCAGCTCTGCTTGTGGATCAAGTAAAGATTGTGCGACAGCATTGCCTGAAATGGCTTGAAGCGTTAAAGGCGTAACAAATTCTGCCGCAGCTGGGGTTAATACTACACGTACCTCAGCTTCTGCTTTGCGTAATAAACGAATCAACTCTATTGTTTTATAGGCAGCAATTCCGCCAGTTATGCCAACTACAATATGCTTTCCGTTTAATTTCATGTCTCAACCTTTGTTAGTACTTAGCCACAATTCGGTTATTTTACTTTAATTTTATTGAATGCCCAATGCTATTTTTGCGATACATATCGCAGACTTTGTATAAGTTAGTCGTAAAACAAGAAAAGAGCGGTCAAAATTTTTTCTATTTTGCGTTTAATATTTTATGGAAAATAATGATGATTTAATGCCACGGGAAAAATTGCTTAAATTTGGTGTAGAAACGCTCGCTGATTATGAATTGCTGGCGATCTTTTTACGAACTGGCATAAAAGACTGTCCAGTCATTCAGCTTTCGAAAAATGTCTTATCGCATTTTGGTTCCTTGCATGCGTTACTTTCTGCAGATGAAAAAGCCTTCTGCTCAGTGAAAGGCTTAGGCATTACGCAATTTATTCAGCTGCAAGCGATTACGGAAATGACCAAGCGTTACTTAAAGCAAGAGATGTTAAGTACGCCGATTATTAATGATCCTGAAACGGTAAAACTTTTTTTACTCACTGAATTGCAACACGAAGAAAGAGAAGTGTTTATGGTTTTATTTTTGGATAATCAACATCGTCTGATTAAAAAAGAGCGGTTATTTTTAGGTACAATTAATGTATCAGCGGTTTATCCTCGGGAAATAATTAAAGAGGCACTTTATTGTAATGCGGCTGCTTTAATTTTGGCGCATAATCATCCTTCGGGTATAACGGAGCCGAGTTATTCGGATCAGCTTATTACTAAAAAAATTCAGGAGTCTGCAGAACTAATGGAAATCAGAGTGCTTGATCACTTAATTGTCGGAAAAACAGATTGCTATTCTTTTGCAGAGAACTTTTTATTATAAATTTTTATAATGTTGACCATTTTTTTACCGATTACATCTAGGAAAATCGCATTTACACTTGAGAAATGAAAACAAAGCCAGTATAATTTGCGACCTTTAATATAGTAAGCGGGTCGGATTAGCGCGACCTGACGAGGTAGCAAGCTGGTTTTAACTGGCTTTAAACAATCCGAACCGTAAGCTCGAGCTTATATTTAATTATTGGAGATTATTATGTCTAGAGTTTGTCAAGTAACAGGCAAGCGTCCAGCTGTGGGTAATAACCGCTCACACGCGTTGAATGCGACACGTCGTCGTTTTCTTCCAAACCTTCACACTCACCGTTTCTGGGTTGAAAGTGAAAACCGTTTCGTAACCTTACGTTTAACTGCGAAAGGTATGCGTATTATTGATAAAAAAGGCATTGATGCAGTATTAGCTGAAATCCGTGCTCGTGGCGAAAAAATCTAAGGAGCTAAAAAATGGCAGCTAAAGGCGCTCGTGAGAAAATCCGTTTAGTTTCTACTGCAGAGACCGGTCACTTCTACACAACTGATAAAAACAAACGTAATATGCCTGAAAAAATGGAAATCAAAAAATTTGATCCAGTAGTGCGTAAACACGTTATCTATAAAGAAGCAAAAATCAAATAATTTTGCTTATTTAGAAAAAGCCCGACATTGTTCGGGTTTTTTTGTATCACAAATTCATTAAGGAATAAATCATGCCGGAACTTCCCGAAGTCGAAACCGCACTACGCGGTATTAGCCCTTATCTTAAGAATTTTACGATTGAGAAAGTTGTCGTGCGCCAGCCCAAATTGCGCTGGGCAGTATCAGAGGAATTGATAACCCTTAAACATGTAAAAATTGTCGATCTCACTCGTCGAGCAAAATATTTAATTATCCACACAGAAAAAGGTTATATCATCGGGCATTTGGGCATGTCAGGTTCGGTGAGAATTGTGCCACAGGATAGCGCAATAGATAAACATGACCATATTGATATTGTAATGAACAATGGCAAATTATTACGTTATAACGATCCTCGTCGTTTCGGGGCATGGTTGTGGACGGAGAATTTAGATGACTTTCATCTTTTCTTAAAGCTAGGGCCTGAACCGCTTTCTGATGAATTTAATGCCGAATATTTATTCAAAAAATCTCGTCAAAAATCAACCGCACTTAAAACCTTCTTAATGGATAACGCTGTGGTTGTGGGGGTTGGAAATATTTATGCGAATGAAAGTTTGTTTATTTGTGGTATTCATCCACTTAAACTCGCTAAAAATCTGACCCGCAATCAATGTATTTCCCTAGTAAATACGATTAAAGATGTTTTGAGAAAAGCTATTATTCAAGGTGGAACGACACTTAAAGATTTCTTACAGCCAGATGGGCGCCCTGGTTATTTCGCACAAGAATTATTGGTATATGGTAATAAAGATAAACCTTGTCCGAAGTGCGGTACAAAAATTGACAGTTTAGTAATTGGACAACGAAATAGCTTTTTTTGTTCTAGATGTCAGAAAAAATAATAGGTATAACCTCTCAAAATTTAACAAAAAAGAGTTAACTCTTATTGGGTTTATACCTATATTTCGGTATTTTGAAAAATAAGTTTGATCGATCTCAAGTTTTTCTACAGAGACAGTAGAAAAACTTTTTTATTTTGTTATTTTACGCTCGAATGAATCTATATCCACATGTTTTATGTGGTATTAAGAATAATTCTCAACTTTCTATTTAACCTAACTTTTTTATTACAACAAATGGAGTGATTATCGTGAACGCATTCAAAAAAAGCCTCATTGTGGCAGCGTCTTTCGCGAGTTTAAGCTTATTTAACTCAGCGGTAGCTGATATGGTTTATAAGCCATTAGAACAACCTGTTGAACCAGTAAAACCAGATTTGAAAATTGAATCTGTAAATGAAAAATTTGCTGAAAAATATCCTAGCCAATTCAATTCGTGGAAAGCGACTGAAAAAGGCGACAAAATCATCTATGCAGATGAACAAGACCCTCGTTTAATCGTGTTATGGGGCGGTTATTCTTTCGCGAAAGAATATAATGCACCTCGTGGTCACGTTTATGCAGTAACTGATGTTCGTAACATTCTAAGAACAGGTGCACCAAAAACAGCAAATGATGGTCCACAACCAATGGCATGTTGGACATGTAAAGGCCCTGATGTTCCACGTTTAATTGCGGAATGGGGTGAAAAAGATTATTTCAATACGAAATGGGCAAAAGGTGGTCCAGAAATCGTGAACTCAATCGGCTGTGCTGACTGTCACGATACGACCTCTAAAGATTTTGCTGAAGGCAAACCAGCATTACGTATTGCTCGTCCACACGTATTACGCGCCCTTGACGCTTTAGAAAAAGCAACTGCTGAAAAAGATAAAGCAGAAGGTCGCCCACACAATAATTTAAGTTTCAACACTGCAGCTCGTACTGAAAAACGCGCTGAAATCTGTGCAAACTGTCACGTTGAATACTACTTCGCAGGCGATATCAAACAAGTAACCTTCCCTTGGAATAAAGGTCAAACCGTTGATGATATCGAAAAATACTACGATGAAATCGGCTTCAGCGACTGGACTCATAGCCTTTCTAAAGCACCAATGTTAAAAGCTCAACACCCTGACTTTGAAATTTGGTCTTTAGGTATGCACGGTAAAAATGGGGTAACTTGTGTAGACTGTCACATGCCAAAAGTACAAGGTAAAGACGGTAAAGTTTATACTGATCACCAAATCCAAAATCCATTCGATGCATTTGACCGCACTTGTGCAAACTGTCACGATCAAAGCAAAGAAAAATTACGCGATATCGTCACTTCACGTAAAAAAGAAGTGAAAGATGTAATGGGTCGTTTAGAAGATCAACTTGTTCGTGCTCACTTTGAAGCGAAAGCGGCATGGGATGCAGGTGCAACTAAAGAAGAAATGGAACCTGTTTTAATGGATATCCGTCACGCTCAATGGCGTTGGGACTACACAGCAGCAAGCCACGGTGGTCACATGCACGCACCTGATGTAATGCTTCGCGTATTAGGTTCTGGTATAGACAAAGCAGCGGATGCACGCACTAAACTTGCAGCAATCTTAACTAAACATGGCGTGAAAACTCCAGTTGAAGTACCAGATATTTCTACAGCTGATAAAGCATGGAAAGTAATGGGTATTGATATCGAGAAAGAACGTAAAGCGAAAAAAGAATTCTTAGAAACTGTTGTACCTCAATGGGTAAAAGAAGCGAAAGGCAATGGCAAATTAGCTGAAGATACCGCAACAAAACAATAAAAAAAGAACCGCACTTTGTAACTAAAGTGTCGAAGTGCGGTCATTTTTAACCATATATTTGAGGTAATCAGAATGAATTTAACTTCTTTAATCAACAAATCTGCAAAAGCGTTAGCGTTAAGTGCGGCATTTGTAGCAGCGCCATTTTTGGCTCATGCTGATGATGCTCAAAAACCTGCGGATCATTTTACTTATGAACCGCAATTAGATAACCAACGCGATCCAAATCAATATTGTGCTAAATGCCATAAATTCGACAAAGTAGATAAAAACCAAACTGTAGATCAGTCTGGTGGCGAACTCCACTTTGGTAAATTCCATGGTGCACACTTAGATAAGAAAAATCCAAATAACGGTAAAGCAATTACTTGTGTAAGCTGCCACGGTAACGTTTCTGAAAATCACCGCCGTGGTGCTAAAGATGTTATGCGTTTTGAAGGGGATATTTTCGGTAATAAAAAACCGATGTATTCAGTTCAAGAACAAAACCAAGTTTGTTTTGCTTGTCACCAACCTGACAAACTTCGTGAAAAACTATGGGCGCATGATGTACACGCAATGAAATTGCCTTGTGCAAGTTGCCATACGCTTCACCCTAAAGAAGACGCAATGAAAGGTATTCAACCAAAACAACGCGTTAAACTTTGCGTAGATTGCCATGGTGAACAACAAAAACGTAAAGCTGAACAAGATAAACTAACTGAACAAAAGGATAAACAATGACAGCCTGCTCACGCCGAAACTTTGTTTCCGGCATGGGGGCAGTGATCCTTATGACGGGAACATCTTTACCTTCTTTTGCGAAAGAAGACAAGGCGGATAAACCTAAACGTTACGCAATGGTACACGATGAAAATTCGTGTATCGGCTGTACAGCCTGTATGGATGCATGTCGTGATGTAAACCAAGTGCCAGAAGGCGTTTCTCGCTTAGAGATTCTACGCAGTGAACCTTACGGTGAATTTCCAAATCAGGAATATGAGTTCTTCCGTCAATCTTGCCAACATTGTACAAATGCACCTTGCGTAGCAGTTTGTCCAACTGGTGCATCTTTTATTGATAAAGAGACTGGTATTGTAGATGTACATAAAGATTTATGTGTAGGCTGCCAATACTGTATAGCAGTCTGCCCATATCGTGTACGTTTTATTCATCCAGTACATCGTACCGCAGATAAATGTAACTTCTGCCGTGATACAAATTTAGCTAATGGTAAACAACCGGCTTGCGTGGAAGCTTGTCCAACCAAAGCATTAACTTTTGGGGATATGAATGATCCGATGAGTGCAGTTTCACGTAAAGTGAAAGAAAAACCGGTTTATCGCACTAAAGTGGAGTTAGGTACACAACCAAACTTGTACCACATTCCATTCCAACATGGGGAGCCTAGAAGATGACATTAGACTATCCAGTTCCATTTCATACGCCTAATCTAGTGTGGGATTCTACCATTGCGATCTACTTGTTCTTATTGGGGATCTCATCTGGTGCGGTGCAGTTGGCAATTGCTTATAAACGTAGTAATAAATTAATGAACCCAAGTCAAAATTGGATTATTCGATCTGGTGTGATTTTGGGATCTGTACCAACATTAATTGGTTTAACGCTATTAGTTTTCCACTTAGCAAGACCTTGGACATTCTGGAAATTGATGTTTAACTATCAATTTAACTCCGTAATGTCGATGGGGGTCATGCTATTCCAAATTTATATGTTGTTTTTAGTAATTTGGGGTGTGGTGATTTTCAAAAAAGAAATCGAAGTATTAATTAATCGCTTTATGCCAAAACTACAATTTGTGATAAAACTCATCGGTATTGTAGAACGTATTGTCAGTCCAGTCGAAGTTATTCTTTTCATATTGGCTGCAGTGCTTGGTGCATACACTGGTTTCTTGCTTTCTGCATTAATTAGCTATCCAATGTTGAATAATCCTGTATTACCTGCATTGTTCTTAGCCTCGGGTACATCATCTGGTATTGCTGCAACCTTCTTAATTATCTTGATTGCAGGAAAATTAAAAGGAGATTCTCATGAATCGCACTTCATCCACAAATTTGAAGTACCTATTATGGTGACAGAACTTGGTTTGCTTGTATGTTTCTTCGTTGGCTTACATTTTGGTGGTGGACAAAAAACAGTTGCATTACATAATGCATTATCTGGTTTTTGGGGAGCCGTGTTCTGGATTGGGGTATTCTTTATTGGTATCTTAATCCCATTAATTGCCAATATGTTTGTGAATGACCGCTTAAAATATAATCGTAACTTTATTATCTTAGTATCAATTTTTGACTTAATTGGGGTATTTTGTTTACGATTCTTCATATTGTATGCAGGGCAATTAACAGTCGCGTAAATTAAAATTGTATTTAGAGGAAAGGCGTAATAATATGCGCCTTTCTTTTTATTTGTCAGAAGACATCCTGACGTTAATTAACAAAGAATAATATTTTATGCTCCCAGAACTTGGATTTTACTTATTACTCCTCGCAACGACGGCTGCGCTTTTGCTCGTTATTGTTCCACAACTTGGTTTATTAAAAAAGAATACAACTCTTATTAATTCTGCGTGGCCACTATCATACATTTTTACTATAAGCACGACACTTTCCATCGGTTTCTTATCATATTCTTTTGCGGTGGATGATTTCACCCTTGAATATGTAGCGGCACATTCCAACTCTCAATTACCTACATTTTTTAAAGTGGCTGCCACTTGGGGCGGGCATGAAGGTTCAATGTTGTTTTGGTTATTTTCATTGAGTTTATGGCTTGCTGCCTTTGCTTTTTTTAATCGAGAAAATGACCGCACTTTTTCAGCTCAATCTTTATCTTTATTGGGATTGATTTGCTTTAGTTTTGCGGTGTTTATCTTATTTTATTCCAATCCGTTTGGACGCATTTTCCCAGCACCCGCAGAAGGTCGCGATCTCAATCCAATGTTGCAAGATGTGGGATTAATTTTCCATCCGCCTTTGTTATATGTTGGCTATGTGGGCTTTGCGGTGAATTTTGCAATGAGTTTAAGTGCGTTGATTTATAACCAATCTGCACGACAAATTGCACGTTCAATGCGTGGCTGGGTGTTGTTTTCTTGGTTATTTTTAACCATTGGCATTGTGCTCGGTGCGTGGTGGGCATATTACGAACTCGGCTGGGGCGGTTGGTGGTTCTGGGATCCTGTAGAAAATGCGTCTTTAATGCCTTGGTTGCTTGGTTTGGCGTTATTACACAGTTTAATGGCGACGGAAAAACAAGGCGTATTTAGTTATTGGACAACGCTTTTTTCTTTGCTTGCTTTTGCCTTTAGCGTATTAGGCACCTTTATTGTTCGTTCTGGCGCACTCACTTCTGTGCATGCTTTTGCATTGGATAACACGCGCGGTTATGTGTTGTTATTAATTTTCTTTGTTTTGACAGTGTTAGCCTTTGGTTTATTCGCCTTACGAGCGGGCAGTTCATCAGAAAGTGCGGTGAAATTTCAGTTCGTTTCTAAATCGGGTGGCATTTTATTGCTGAATATTTTGCTTACCATTGCGACGGTTTCTACCTTTTTAGGCACCTTTTACCCAATGTTATTCCAAGCGATGAATTGGGGATCAATTTCGGTGGGAAGTCCTTATTTTAATAGTATTTTCTTCCCAATTATTACGGTGATTTTAATCCTAATGGTGATTTCACTTACCATACGTTGGGTGCAATTTGATCGCACATTATTGATACGTTGCGTATGGTTGCTCATTCCGTCTTTAATTCTTGCTAGCTTGATGATTTGGCAGCAGCTACGAAATAATTCTGCATTAAATTTCCATGCTTTCGCCTTTGTGTTATTAACTCTTGCGATTTGGCTTTTGTTCGTCACTTTATGGCAAAATTGGCGACAAATTCGCTTGTCTCAATTTGGTATGATTTTAGCGCATTGTGGCGTGGCGATTGTGACTATCGGTGCGGTAATGAGTGGTTATTTTGGTAGCGAAATTGGTGTGCGTTTAGCACCGCAACAAAGTCAAACGTTAGGGCAATATGAATTTCACTATCGCCAATTCTCTAATGAAATTGGGCCAAACTTTACGGCAGAAGTCGCCTTTTTTGACGTAACTGAAAATGGCAAACCTTATGCGGAAATTATCCCAGAGCGCCGTTATTACGATGTGCGAACAATGACAATGAGTGAAGTGGGGCTTGATGGCGGTTTCTGGGGGGATTTATATATTGTGATGGGCGATTCTCTTGGCAAAGGGGAATTTACTTTCCGCTTACATTATAAACCACTGATTCGTTGGCTTTGGGTTGGCGGTATTTTAATGGCCTTTGGCGCACTTTGTAGCGTTTTCGGATTACGCAGAAAACAGGAAAAATAATGAACAAAAAACTTATCTTTTTTGCACCGCTCTTTGTGCTTTTAGGCGTGTGTGTATTATTAATTGCTGGATTAAATCAAGATCCGAAAAAAATTGCGTCGGCTTTAATTGATAAACCTGTTCCAGAGTTTTATCAGGATAATTTACATAAGCCATCACAAATCGTAAGCCCGAAAGATTTTCCTAAACAGCCATTTTTATTAAATGTGTGGGGCAGTTGGTGTGGTTATTGCAAGGAAGAACATCCTCTGTTAATTGAGATTGCAAAAACGTTCCCTATTGTGGGTGTAGATTATCGCGACAATCCTCAAAATGGCATTGAAATGCTTAAACGAATGGGCAATCCGTTCGTCTTAACCATTGATGATAGTCATGGGGAATTGGGATTAAAATTGGGCGTAGATGGTGCGCCAGAAACTTATCTTGTGGATGAAAATGGTATGATTCGTTATCGCCATTCAGGTTTACTGGATAAAGAAACTTGGCAAACGGTATTTTTGCCAAAAATTGAAGCATTGAAGAACAAATGAAAAGCATATTAGATATTTTTACTCGCGGTTTTATTCAGGTTCAAAAAACAGCCTTTTTTGCAACCGCACTTTTATTCGCATTTTCCTTATTCGTACAAGCGGAAATGGTGGATACCTATCAATTCCAAAATCAAGATGATCGTACTCGCGCCGTAGAATTGGCAAAATCTTTACGCTGCCCACAATGTCAAAACCAAAATTTGGTGGAATCTAATTCTCCAATTGCTTATGACTTGCGTCTTGAAGTGTACAAAATGGTGGATGAGGGCAAAAGCAATCAGCAAATTATCGATCAAATGACGGCTAGATTTGGTGATTTTGTGAATTACAAACCGCCATTCAAATGGAATACAGCGTTGTTATGGCTGTTGCCAGTCGCTCTTTTAATTTTAGCGGCCGCATTGCTTTATTTCTCAAATAGAAAAAAATCGGCTTTATCTTCAGTCGAGCAGGGAAGTGCATTGGAAAAAGAACAGCGATATTTTTCTGTTAATTCTGAGCCTTATTCAGATCCTAAGCAAAAGGAACAAAAGACTTATTTTTTCGGGAAAAGTAATCACAAACTTTCTTTTGTGATTTTCTTTTTATTAATTGCTATTCCAACCGCTTATTATTTTTCTCTTGATCGTTTTAGTCGTGTTCAACAAGGCGAGCAATCGATGATTGAGCAACATAATCAAAATGTTGAAATGAATGATGAACACAAAAATGAAAATGTGATTGAGAAGATCCAAAATAAACTGAGAACTGATCCGAATAATGCGGAAACTTGGCTTCAACTTGGGGAAGCCTATGTGCAGAATAATGAATTTGATAGTGCGCTTGTGGCTTATTCTAATGCAGAAAAAATATCAGGAAGTAAACCTAATATTTTAGGCTTGGCTGCCACTGCACTTTATTATCAAGCAGGTCAGCAAGTGACTCCAAAAGTAGAACAACTTTTGAATGAAGCGTTGACAAAAGATAAAAATGAAGTATCTAGCCTTTCTTTGTTGGCGACAATTGCCTTAGAAAATCGTCAATATCAGCAAGCCAGTGCCTATTTACAACAATTATTAGATTCTGGTAATGCGGCAGTGGATCGTCGTTCTGTTATTCAACGAATGAAGATGTTAGATTTTTTACAACGTGGTGAAAAAGGGTAAAATCCGTGAGCCAATATTCTGAAAATATTATTATTGGTGCAGGTGCGGCTGGATTATTTTGCGCAGCACAGTTAGCTAAATTAGGCAAGTCAGTGACAGTTTTCGACAACGGCAAAAAAATCGGACGTAAGATTTTGATGTCGGGCGGCGGGTTTTGTAATTTCACCAATTTAGAGGTTACGCCTGCTCATTACCTTTCACAAAATCCTCATTTCGTTAAATCGGCACTGGCCCGTTATACCAATTGGGATTTTATTTCCTTAGTGGCGGAGCAGGGGATTGCTTATCACGAAAAGGAATTGGGGCAATTATTTTGCGATGATGGCGCAGAACAAATCGTTGAAATGCTGAAATCTGAATGCGATAAATATGGTGCTAAGATTTTATTGCGTAGCGAAGTTTCTCAAGTTGAACGGATTCAAAATGATGAAAAAGTGCGGTTTGTTTTACAGGTAAATTCAACCCAATGGCAATGTAAAAATTTGATTGTCGCCACAGGTGGGCTTTCTATGCCAGGGCTTGGTGCAACGCCATTTGGCTATCAAATCGCGGAACAATTTGGCATTCCTGTTATTCCTCCACGCGCGAGTTTGGTGCCTTTTACTTATCAAGAAACAGATAAATTTTTAACCGCACTTTCAGGTATTAGCTTGCCAGTCACGATCACTGCGCAGAGCGGAAAATCTTTTCATAACCAGCTTTTGTTTACTCACCGTGGTATTTCAGGCCCTGCGGTATTGCAAATTTCCAATTATTGGCAGCCCACTGAGTCAGTGGAAATCGATTTATTACCGAACCACAATGTGGAAGAGGAAATTAATCAAGCAAAACAACATTCACCAAAACAAATGTTGAAAACCATCTTGGTTCGATTACTTCCGAAAAAATTGGTCGAGCTTTGGATTGAACAAGGCATTGTGCAAGATGAAGTTATCGCTAACATCAGTAAAGTGCGGGTAAAAAATCTGGTGGATTTTATTCATCACTGGCAATTCACTCCTAATGGTACAGAGGGCTATCGTACGGCTGAAGTGACAATGGGCGGTGTGGACACCAAAGTGATCTCTTCTAAAACGATGGAAAGTAACCAAGTCAGCGGTTTGTATTTTATTGGTGAAGTGCTGGATGTGACAGGCTGGCTCGGTGGCTATAATTTCCAATGGGCGTGGAGCTCGGCTTATGCTTGTTCACAAGGAATTAGTGAAAAGTAGAAGGGATGTTGAAAATACGTTAGAATTCTTTTCATTAAATCATAAAATAAGGAAGTAAAATGTCAAAAATCCTCCCATTACATGCAGACACAGTCGGCTCTTATTTACGTTCACAAGTATTAAAAGAGGCCCGTTTAAAATTTGCATCAGGTGAAATTTCTCGTGAACAATTAACTGAGATTGAAGATCAAGAAATTACAAAGTTAATCCAAGCTCAGTTAGATGCGGGTATTCAAATTATCACTGACGGTGAGTATCGTCGTGCATTTTGGCACATTGATTTTCTAGAAGAATTAAATGGTATTGAAGGTTATCACCCTGAACATGGCTATAAATTTAATGGTGTTGAAACGAAACCTTATAATACACGTTGTTGTGGAAAGGTTTCTTGGAATCCAAATCATCCATTTATTGAACATTTTAAGAAATTGAATGCTATTGTAGGTGATCGCGGTATAGTTAAATATACCATCCCTAGTCCCAATCAATTAATGTATCCTATCCAGTGGGATACGGGCATTTATGCTACACGCGAAGAATTTGCTAAAGATGTTCAACAGGCTTATAAAGAAGCAATTAAAGCTTTTTATCATGCTGGCTGCCGTTATTTACAATTTGATGATGTTTACTGGGGTTCACTCTGTAATAACCACTTAAAACCTGAATTTGAGGCAGATAAAGCTCAAGCACTTGAGAATATTCAAGTGGTATTGGCAGATAAGCCTGCTGATATGGTGATTACAACGCATGTTTGCCGTGGTAATTTCCGTTCAACATATTTATTAAGTGGTGCTTATGATCCAGTAGCAGATGCATTATTTGCTAAGACTAATTATGATGGATATTTCTTGGAATATGATGATGATCGTTCAGGTGGTTTTGAGCCATTAAAATATTTTGCACAAAATCCACATAAAGGTCGCGTTGTACTTGGTTTGGTGAGTTCTAAATTTCCTGATTTAGAAGATAAAGATGTAATTAAATCACGCATTGCCGAAGCTGCAAAATACGTGCCTCTCGAACAGCTTTGTTTAAGCCCTCAATGTGGTTTTGCCTCTACAGAGGAAGGCAATATTATGACTGAATCCCAACAATGGGCAAAAGTGCGTCACGTTGAAGAAATCGCTAAAGAGGTTTGGGGCGAAGATTAATTTGATTTTATGGGTAGATAATAAATGGCTCCTTATGGAGCCATTTTTTAACGCTGAATTAAGTAACGTAATTTTGTTCCATCTTGCTCTACACTTAGCAGTGTATAGCCATGATTTTTAGTATCAATAGGAATGTTGTTGATAGATTGTGCGCAATCGCTTAATAGTTCTAAAATTTCACCTTTTTGTAATTGTGGCATGGTTTCTAACATTACAATAGCGGGGTAAGGGCAGGGTTCGCCTAACGTATCTAATGTATAATCGGGTGAAATGTCTTTTGGATCTTTATCTAATTTTTGAACAATAGTAAATGCCATGATTATGCTCCTTTTGATTAATTACATCCACAGCCAGTTTGTGCGGTTATTTGAGATTTTGCTTTGGCTAAGAAACGACGTTCCCACCAGACTACGGCAATTAAACATAAAATTAATAAACCGTAATTCACAAGTAAGCCACCTACGGGCCCGAAAGATTTTAGTAAATTAAGTTTTTCGTAATCAAGTGCTAAAACAGGAGCGATATCATCCCAAACATAGGCGAGATAAGTTGAACCGACTACGTTACCTAAGCCAACCCACATAAAGTGTACTTGACCTTCCATTGAGCGATACATCCAACCAGTTTCACAACCACCAGCGAGTACAATACCAAAGCCGAATAATAAACCGCCAATAATCGCATTGGGACCAGCCCACATAATCTTAGGCGAGACGCCAAGTTGAATGTAGCTAAATACACCAATGGTGCCCACTAATATTCCAAAAATAATCGCTTTTGCCATATAAGCACGCCCAGTTACCCATAAGTCCCGGAAAGCTGAGGTAAAACAAATTTGAGCACGTTCAATTAATAACCCGAAAGCCAAACCACAAAGCATAGCAAAACCAAGCTTAATAGATTGAGTCATTACATAAAGTGAAGCAATAAGATAAGCAAAAAATATAACCATACCAATCCAGAAACGGCGTTGTGCTTGTTTAGGATCTGTTTCTTTTATTTTCGCTGCGCCTTTTTTCAGTTCTAATTTAACGCGAAATATTGGTAGTAATGTGACTTTTACACCCGCATAAGTACCTATTGCAGTTGCGATAGTGAAGAACCAAGCGTGTACCGAAAATTGTGGAATACCTGTAAAAAGTGAAGCTAAATTACATCCCATTGCTAAACGTGCGCCAAATCCTGCTAATGCACCGCCAATTAAAGCTTGAACAATCCGACGTTTATGTGGTTGGTTGCGCCATTTTACATTATTTGCCCAAAGTGCTGCAGAAATACAACCTGCAAACATGCCTAAGATCATGACGCCATCAACACGTGAGAAGATGTTACCTTGCATTCCTATGATTTTGTAGTAACTCCATTCAGATACATCAACGCCTAATGCTTGTAATGCATGTCCTCCCCACCGAGTAAATTCCCCTGTCACAGCCCAATAAGTGCCTGTTACCCCAAAGTAATAAGCGGAAAGCAAACCTGCTGCAGTCACTGCGACAATCGGATTCCAGTATTTAATTAAGTAGTTTTGTTTAAATTGTAGCCAAATCTCTTTCATAAGATAACCTAAATTTATTGAAAAGAAAGATTTGCAAGAAAGGTATAAATAATGAATGCAGTGAAAAAAGAAGTGCCCATTTTCCTATACACAAAACTTGCGATATAAGACAAATGAAATTTGTCAGGTAAAATAATAACATTATTTTAACAATAAAGGCAAAATCTTTATGACTTTGCCTTTATAGGCATCGTATTTTTCGATTAAAGAATATCTAATAATTCTACTTCAAATACAAGCGTTGAGAATGGTGGAATTGATGCGCCAGCACCACGTTCACCATAAGCAAGTTCGTGTGGAATAGTGAGTTTCCATTTAGAACCGACAGGCATCATTTGTAATGCTTCAACCCAACCACGAATTACGCCATTTACAGGGAATTCAGCCGGTGTGCCACGAGCCACAGAACTGTCGAATACAGTGCCATCTGGTAATGTACCTGTGTAGTGTACACGCACTTTATCTGTTGCAGCTGGTTTTGCGCCATTGCCTTCAGTTATGATTTCGTATTGTAAACCGCTGTCGGTTACGTTTACGCCCGCTTTTTTCGCATTTTCTTCTAAGAATTTTTTGCCTTCTTCTTCAATGGCTTTAAATTGCGCTTGTTGTGCTTCAGCGGCTTGTTGTTGAAGTGCTTGAACCGAATGCATTAACTCATTGATGTCTAATGCAGGTTGATTATGATTTAATGCGTCAAAAATACCTTTCGCTACAGCTTCAACGGTGATTTCCATTTGGCTATCGGCTAATTGTTGGCCAATTTGCAAACCAATCCCATAGCTACCTTTTTCAGAAATGCTTTCTAATTTTACTTGTTCAAAATTCATTTGATGTTTTCCTTTCGTTAAAAAATTATTTTTTATATGCCAAGATTTCGCCCATGCGAACAGGTTCGTTGACGCTTAAATGATCAGCCAAATGCACTTGATTTGCTTGGAATAAATTAATCACTGTCGAGCCAAGTTGGAACCAACCCATTTCTTGACCTTTCAATAATTTGACCGCACTTTCGCCTTCATAAGTCCAAGTTTTCACTTCGTTGTGGCGTGGTGGATTAATTACGCCTGCCCAAGTTGTGCCAATACTTGCTGTGATGGTTGCGCCGACTAAAATTTGTACCATTGTGCCAAATTCAGTATCAAATACACAAATCACACGTTCATTACGCGCAAATAAATTTGGTACATGTTGGGCTAAAAATGGGTTCACAGAGAATAAATCACCTGGTACATAAATCATTTTGCGTAGCGTACCCTCGCACGGCATATGCACTCGGTGGTAATCACGAGGAGAAAGATAAGTAGTGGCAAATTCACCATTTTTAAAGGTTTCCACTAATTCTTTATCTTCTGCCAGTAAGTCTTCTAGGCTGAAAAAATGCCCCTTAGCTTGCAATAAAAGATTATCGTCAATATGACCGCATTCACTAATGCGGCCATCTGCTGGTAAACAAAGTGCGGTAGGATTTTGATTAATTGGACGCGCATTTTCTTTTAACGGACGAATAAAAAATTCATTAAAACTTGCGTAATCAGAAAATTGTTCTTTTTGCGCAATGCTCATATCAATGTTGTATTTTTTCGCAAAAGCTTTAATTACAACATGGGTTAGCACACCCCATTTTTGTTTAGCAAACCAGCCTGCAATTTGAGTTAAATAAATTTGCGGCATGACATATTGAAATGCCACTTTCAAGCGTTGCCAATAAGAATTTGAAGTCATCATTATCTTTCCTTGTTAAAAAAAGAGGCGTGATTATAGCAATTTTTTTTATTCTTCCAACTATTTAAATAATGACAGCTACAGAACAATTATGTTTTAATATCAGCAATTCATTTCCGCCATCAGTATTAAGGTTTAATCTATGTTTAGCGGCTTATTTATTGGAATAGCTTTCGGCATTCTACTTCAACGTACACAATTCTGTTTTGTTTCTGGTTTTCGTCGTTTTTTATTTGAAAAAAACTTCCGTTTTTTTACCGCACTTTTAATTGCTGTCAGTGTGCAATCTATCGGGCTTTTTACGCTGGCTGAATTTGAACTCATTAAAATTCCTACATCTCAGTTGCCTGTGCTTGCCAGTATTTTAGGTGGATTATTATTTGGCATTGGTATGGTGTTAAGTAATTGTTGTGGGAGTGGAGCTTGGTTTCGCAGTGCTGAAGGGGCGTTAGGCAGTTTACTTGCTCTGTTTGCTTTTGCGCTCACAATGGCTTCAACACAAACTGGCAGCCTTCGTCAATTCATTGGCGGATTAACCCAACAAACCACACAATGGAATAATATTTATTTAACATTCTCCATTTCTCCTTGGTGGTTGGTTGCGATTTTAATTATCGCCACGCTGATTCTATTTTCTCGCCGTGAAAAAATTCTTTCCCAAGAAAATCTTTCAAATCTTTCATTTTTTGACCGCACTTTTAAGCGTAGTTGGAATCCTTATTTAGGGGCATTATTAATTGGTTTGTTGGGTGTTGTCGCTTGGTATTTTAGTGCTAAGGCCGGACGTAATTTTGGCTATGGTATTTCTGTGCCTTCGGCTAATGTGGTGCAATATTTAGTCATCGGTCAGCAACGTTATTTAAACTGGGGGAGTTTATTTGTGGTTGGGATTCCATTGGGATCATTTTTAATGGCAAAACTTAGTGGTGATTTTAATCTCAGAATGCCTCAGCCAAAAGAAGCCTTACGACGTATTTTAGGGGGCGTTTTAATGGGCTTAGGCGCAGCATTAGCTGGTGGCTGCACAGTGACAAATTCTTTAGTGGCAACCGCCTATTTTTCTTGGCAAGGCTGGCTTGCCACAGGCTTTATTTTATTAGGGTGTTGGATTGGTAACAGATTGTTAGTGAAAAGATAAAAAGGAGAAACTCAATGAAATTTAACCGCTCTTTATTAGGTATTGGCATTGTATTTGCACTTGCAGCTTGTGATGACAATCAAGTAAAAACTATTGAAACAAAAGAACTTCTGGATAATTTGAATAATCCGAATTATGTGATTATTGATTCTCGCCAAGATAGCCTTTACAACGGTTTCAAAGATAAAAATACGATGCGTGGTGGACATATTCCTAACGCTGTGCAGTTTTCTTGCTCATGGCTCGATTCCATTGCACCAGATAAATTTGAATCTTTTGCAGCAGGCAAGGGGATTACTAAGGATAAAACCTTGGTATTTTATGATTCTAATCTGGATAATTTAGCTTGCATTAGTGCTGATTTCGCCGCAAAAGGCTATAAAACTCGCGTATTTAATGATTTTATCAGTTACGCTAATGCAGATTATCCATTAGAACATTTTCAAAATTTCCAATATAGCGTTTCTCCGGAATGGATTAATTCTGTGCTGAAAGGCGAAAAACCAGAAACTTTCGACAATGATAAATTTGCGATTTTTGAAGTGTCTTGGGGACCGTTAGAAAAATCCCAAGGCTATGTACAACACATTATTGGCGCTTATCATTTTGATACAGATTGGATCGAAAATGGCCCGATTTGGAATTTATCATCGCCGGAAGTGATTGAGCAAAACTTGTTGAAAAATGGTATTACGGCGGACAAAACTATTATTTTGTATTCAGATAATCAATTGGCTGCCTATCGCGTATTTTGGGCTTTAAAATGGGCTGGTGTGAAAGATATACGCGTATTAAATGGCAATCTTTCTACTTGGATGGATGCCAATTTACCAACAGAAACCACAGTGAATACACCAATACCTGAAACTCATTTTGGTGCAACAATTCCGGCAAATCCTGCAATTGATATTGAAACGCCGAAAGAAATTATGTTGGCACAACAAAATGGTTTGAAACTCATTAGTAACCGAGCTTGGGATGAATATACTGGCAAAGTGAGTGGCTATGATTACATTCCAGGCAAAGGTGAACCGCGAGGAGCAATTTGGGGCTTTGCCGGCACTGATTCTTCCAATATGGCTGATTTTTATGATCCGGATGGCACATTGCGTAACCCAAATGAAATTTTTGCTTTGTGGAAAACTCAAGGTATCGAAAAAGGCAATAAATTAGCCTTTTATTGTGGCACAGGCTGGCGAGCCGGCGTACCTTGGTTTATGACTCAACTAGCTGGCTGGAAAGATACTTTGATTTATGATGGTGGCTGGAATCAATGGCAAATGGATTCTGTTTATCCTATACAAAAAGGTGCGCCAAATAATATGACAAAACCGGATTCGAAAAATGATTTTGGCAAAGTGATGAAAAAAGGAAATTCCTGTAAAAGTTAATTGAGTGGGGGGAAATTACGAGTTTTATTACATAAAAAACGTGATTTCCCTTTGACTATCTTCGCAACAACGGGTAATATTCACGCCCTATGCAAAAGGTAAAACTACCCCTAACCGTTGATCCGGTAAAAGATGCTCAGAGACGGCTTGATTATGTTGGCTATTATGCCGCTAATCAGCTTGAGCGTTTGGCAGAATCAGTGGTAAACGTGCTCAGCGATGCACAGGTAACATTATCGTTTTATATTGATCCACAAAAATTAGTGGTGATGAAAGGTAAAGTACAAGTTGATGTCGAATTAGAATGTCAGCGTTGTAACGAACCTTACAAACAAACATTGGAATGTGAGTTTACTTATAGTCCAGTGGCTAATTGGGATCAAGCTGATGTATTGCCGGAAATTTATGAGCCAATCGAGTTCAATGAGTTTGGCGAAATAGATTTAATTGGCACGGTGGAAGATGAGCTAATTTTAGCTTTACCGCTTGTACCAATGCATTTATCTGAACACTGTGAAGTGTCCGCGCAGGAACAGGTTTTTGGCGAATTGCCTGATGAGTTGGCAAAAAAACCGAACCCGTTCGCTGTATTAGCTAATTTAAAGCAAAAGTAAATTAAATTTAGGAGTATGGCCAATGGCTGTTCAACAAAATAAAAAATCTCGTTCACGTCGTGACATGCGTCGTTCACACGATGCGTTAACTACTGCTGCAGTATCAGTGGATAAAGCAAGCGGTGAAACTCACTTACGCCACCACGTAACTGCAGACGGTTACTACCGTGGTCGTAAAGTGATCAATAAGTAATTTTTACTTATAGGTATTCACTTGACTCGTCTAACCTTGGCGTTAGATGTGATGGGCGGGGACATTGGTCCCCGTATTACTATCTCTACATTTCTTTTAACATCGGAAAATAATCCGGTGTCTCGATTTTTCCCTTTTTTAATCGCTTATCTTATTGAGTATGAATAGCAGAATTTTATCTACTGGTAGTTATTTACCAAGCTACATCCGCACAAATGCGGAATTGGAAAAAATGGTTGATACATCAGATGAATGGATTGTCACTCGTTCCGGTATTCGTGAACGTCGTATCGCGGCGGCAGATGAAACTGTTGCAACAATGGGTTTTGAAGCGGCAAAAAATGCGATCGAGGCTGCTCAAATTAATCCTCAAGATATTGAACTGATTATTGTTGCCACTACAAGTCACTCACACGCTTATCCAAGTGCAGCGTGCCAAGTACAAGGTTTATTAAATATTGATGATGCGATTTCTTTTGATTTAGCCGCAGCTTGTACTGGTTTTGTCTATGCCTTGAGCGTAGCCGATCAATTTATTCGTGCCGGCAAGGTGAAAAAAGCCTTAGTGATAGGCTCAGATCTCAATTCTCGTAAATTAGATGAAACTGATCGCAGCACTGTTGTGTTATTTGGTGATGGTGCGGGAGCGGTTATTCTTGAAGCGAGTGAACAAGAAGGGATTATTTCGACTCATTTGCATGCTTCAGCAGATAAAAATAACGCCCTTGTTTTAGCTCAGCCAGAACGTGGTATAGAAAAATCTGGATATATCGAGATGCAAGGTAACGAAACGTTTAAATTGGCAGTTCGTGAACTTTCAAATGTGGTGGAAGAAACACTTTTAGCAAATAATTTAGATAAAAAAGATTTAGACTGGCTTGTGCCACACCAAGCAAATTTACGTATTATTACAGCGACAGCTAAAAAATTAGAAATGGATATGTCGCAAGTGGTGGTAACGTTAGATAAATACGCTAACAACAGTGCAGCTACTGTGCCTGTCGCTTTAGATGAGGCTGTTCGAGATGGCCGTATTCAACGTGGGCAGTTATTATTATTAGAAGCCTTTGGCGGTGGTTGGACTTGGGGTTCAGCATTAGTACGCTTCTAATTAATTTGTTAGAATAGGTAAGTAATTTAAAAAGTGCGGTTAATTTTGACCGCACTTTTAGTATTTTGTTGTCAGGTTTCGCCTGATGGCGACCTACTTTCTTTTACACGTGTAAAAGAAAGTAGGCAAAGAAAACACGCCCCAGTTAAATCGCTGTTCTTTGCTTTGTTTCAATTTTCTAAACGGCAATTTGCTGAACTCGCTACGCTCAAACAGACGCAAATTGCCTAAAAATTGAAAGTCGCAAAGGCGATTTATATGGGGCCCCGAATTTATCGGAGCATTATTTAAAAAGTGCGGTTAATTTTGAATTCATTTTAAGAACAAAAAATATTTTGAGTTTTGAGCGCACTTTAAATAGGAGAAAGAACAAATTGGGTTCCCTTCTTTTCTACCTTTGTGGAATTGAATTTGTAGGAAATTTTCGTCTGTTTGAGCGTAGCGAGTTCAGAAAATTTCCGTTAAGCAAATTCAATGGAACAAAGGAAATAAGGAAAAGCAGGGGCGCTTTTCTTTTTGCTTACTTTTTCTTTGGCGAGCAAAGAAAAAGTAAGTCGCCATCGGCGAAACCCGATTTTAATTACCGAAGAAGAATTCTCAATTAAAAAACAATAGGACAAAACATAATGAAAAAATTTGCAATGGTCTTCCCAGGCCAAGGCTCCCAAACTGTCGGTATGCTTGCTGATCTTGCAACTGAATATCCAATCGTTACTGAAACATTTAAACAAGCATCTGATGCGCTTGGTTATGATTTATGGCATCTTGTTCAACAAGGTCCTGCTGAAGAACTTAATAAAACATGGCAAACTCAGCCCGCACTTTTGGCCGCTTCAGTAGCTATTTATCGCGTATGGCAAGAAAAATTTCCTCAATTAAAACCAGAAGTAATGGCAGGCCATAGCTTAGGTGAGTATTCTGCGTTAGTTTGTGCTGGTGTGTTGGATTTCCAAGATGCGATTAAATTAGTTGAATTGCGCGGAAAATTAATGCAACAAGCTGTGCCTGAAGGTACAGGCGCAATGTATGCGATTATTGGTTTGGATAATGAAGCAATTATTAATGCTTGTAAACAAGCAGAGGAAGGCGAAGTCGTATCTGCTGTGAACTTCAACTCACCAGGCCAAGTCGTTATCGCTGGCGCGAAAGCTGCAGTTGAGCGTGCGGCTGCATTATGTAAAGAAGCCGGCGCTAAGCGCTCATTGCCGTTAGCTGTGAGCGTGCCTTCTCATTGTGCATTAATGAAACCAGCAGCCGAGCAATTAGCGGTAACACTTGAGAATATTCAAATTAATACACCAACAACATCGGTATTAAATAACGTTGATGTGAAAGCGGAAACTGAAGGTGCAGAAATTCGTACCGCACTTGTTCGTCAGTTATATAGCCCAGTTCGTTGGACTGAAACAGTTGAAAAAATGGCGCAAGATGGTGTTCAAGCGCTTGTTGAGGTGGGACCAGGTAAAGTATTAAATGGTTTAACCAAACGCATTGTGGGTGATTTACAAGCAATATCTGTAAATGATGTTGCATCATTCAATGTTGTAGAAGAATTTTTAGCGTAAAAGGAAGAAAAAATGCAAGGTAAAATTGCTTTAGTGACAGGAGCTACTCGTGGTATCGGTCGTGCGATTGCAGAAGAACTTAGTTCAAAAGGTGCATTTGTAATTGGTACTGCAACATCTGAAAAAGGTGCAGAGGCGATTTCTGCATATTTAGGGGATAAAGGTAAAGGTTTAGTTTTAAACGTAACTGATAAAGAATCTATTGAAACTGTACTTGAACAAATTAAAAATGATTTTGGCGATATTGATATTCTCGTGAATAACGCAGGTATTACTCGCGATAATTTATTGATGCGTATGAAAGATGATGAGTGGTTTGATATTATGCAAACTAACTTAACTTCAGTGTATCATCTTTCTAAAGCGATGTTACGTTCAATGATGAAAAAACGTTTTGGTCGTATCATCAATATTGGTTCAGTGGTGGGTTCAATGGGTAATCCTGGACAAACTAACTATTGTGCAGCAAAAGCGGGTGTGATTGGTTTTTCTAAATCTTTAGCGAAAGAAGTGGCTGCACGTGGTATTACTGTAAATGTGGTTGCACCAGGTTTTATTGCAACAGATATGACAGAAGTGCTTACTGATGAACAAAAAGCGGGTATTTTATCTAATGTTCCTGCTGGTCGTTTAGGCGAAGCGAAAGATATTGCTAAAGCCGTTGGTTTCTTAGCTTCTGATGATGCGGCTTACATTACAGGCACAACGTTGCATGTAAATGGTGGATTGTATCTTAGTTAATTTATTAATAGATCGGTAAGTATGCTAATTTATTTATCATAAGTATGTAAGTGGATTCATATAGCGTGCCCCTTTTATGAAATAACTAAAACTCATGATAAAAACACCGCACTTGGCGGTGTTTTTTTACTTGAGCAATGTGACTTGGTTAACATAACAAATAGCTTACAAGGAAGTTAGTATATCTATTTTTTAAGAGAATGTGGATAAAATATCATCATATTCGATGGTTGAAATCTATCCACAAAATTCAATGTTAATTACTTCTACGCAATCTATTGTTCCGGTTTTGAGTCTCCATTTGACATTAAACTCGTACAAACTCATTCCATAAATACGATCACTCGGTTTACCTTGTTGGTAGGCTGGACGCGGATCTTGCTCTAGCACTTGGCGAATGAAACGACTTAAGTGCGGTCGTTTTTCTTCTCGTTTTTTTACCGCACTTTTGGCTTGTTCGGTAAATTCAACTGTCAGTTTTGCTGATGGCTTTTCTTGGGCAAAGCTAGATTGCGCATTTGGCTCACTATCCGCATAGGCAATATAGGGTTTGATATCGAAAATGGGCGTGCCATCCACTAAATCTACCGCACCTAAATGGAGAAAAACGTTACCGTTGATACATTCTACTTGACGTAATTCGACTTTGGATAAACCGAGAGGATTTGGGCGGTGTGTTGCGCGCGAAGCAAACACGCCAACTCGTTGGTTACCACCTAATCGCGGAGGGCGTACGGTGGGTTGCCATTTTTCTTGTTGGATTTGGTCGAATTGAAAAATTAACCAAAGGTGACTGAATTGTTCCAATCCTCTCACGGCTTCAGGCGAATTATACGGCGGTAAGAGTTCTACAATTCCTACTCCGTCTTCAACTAAATTAGGTTGGCGTGGTACGGAGAATTTTTCTTTATAAGGCGTGTGGATAATGGCGATAGGCGATAAGGTTAAATCATTCATAAATTGGGTGTCTTAGTGTAGAATACGCGGCCTATTGTAATCAAAAGTGCGGTCAAAAAAAATGACAAATGAAAAATTGAAAATGTGGTGGGAAACGGCTCGACCAAAAACTTTGCCCTTAGCGTTGGCATCGATTTTCACTGGTTCGGCATTAGGTTATTGGGCGAATCCACAAGGTTTTAATGGGCTTGTAATGGCGCTTTGTTTACTCACGACAATTTTATTGCAGGTGCTTTCTAATTTTGCTAATGATTATGGCGATCATCAAAAAGGTTCAGATACAGAAGAACGCATTGGACCATTACGTGGAATTCAAAAAGGAGCCATTTCAGCAAAAGAACTGAAATGGGGATTAATTCTAATGGTGGTAGCTAGTTTTCTTTCAGGAAGTTTCTTGATTGGAATCGCTTATGAAAGCCTCTCCGATTTATTAGCGTTCGCTGGGCTTGGCATTTTAGCTATTGTTGCTGCCATTACTTACACGGTTGGAGCAAAACCTTATGGCTATATGGGATTGGGCGATATTTCTGTATTAGTCTTTTTTGGTTTGCTGGGTGTTGGCGGTACTTATTATTTGCAAACTCACAGTATTGATAGCCACATTATTTTGCCTGCTATTGGCTCAGGCTTATTGGCAAGTGCGGTATTAAATATTAATAATTTACGCGATATTGAACAGGATGCGAAAGCTGGCAAAAATACTCTAGCTGTTCGTTTAGGTGCATATAAAGGGCGTGTTTACCACAGTATTTTATTAAGTGTGGCGGCCTTATGTTATTTAGCATTTGCTTTGGCAACGGCCATTTCTTGGACAAATTATTTATTTGTATTGGCGATGCCGTTGTTAGCTAAACATGCGATCTTTGTTTATCGCAGTCAGCAGCCAAGTGAATTGCGTCCAATCTTGGCTCAAATGTCGATGATTTCGTTATTAATCAATATCTTGTTTAGTTTAGGCTTGCTTATCGGCTAAATCGGCATATACTAAAGCAAACAAAATTTCAACAATCGATAGGGGAAAGTTATGTTTATTGATACTTCAGAACTTTGCGATCTTTATGCAGAACAAGTGGATGTAGTGGAGCCAATTTTTTCAAGCTTTGGTGGCGTAAGTAATTTTTACGGTAAAGTCACGACGGTAAAATGCTTTGAAAATAATGGATTAATTGCTGAAGTATTAGAAGAAAACGGCGAAGGTCGAGTGCTTGTCATTGATGGCGGTGGTGCGGTACGCCGTGGTTTGATTGATGCAGAATTGGCTCAACTTGCCGTTGATAATGGTTGGGAAGGCATTATTGTATATGGTGCAGTACGCCAAATTCAGCAATTAGAAAACCTTGATATTGGTATTCATGCCCTTGCGCCAATTCCAGTCAGTGCAGATGAAAGCAGTGTCGGTGAGAGCGATATTCCGGTGAACTTTGGTGGCGTAACCTTTTTCCCAGAAGATTATATTTACGCAGATCTGACAGGAATTATACTTTCGCAAGAGCCCTTAGATTTAGATGATTCGGACGAATAATACGAAAGAGCAAAAGTGCGGTGAAAAATAACCGCACTTTTTTTATCGAAATTTATTGCACTGGATCACATTTTTGAATATTACTTATTGCATGTTAATAACATTCCTTTAACATTATAACTCTTTTGAGTAGTAACCTTCATGGAGAACCTTTATGAGTGAGATGAAATCTTTCAAAAATCACAAAAATGGCATTATTTTTATTTTAGATATAGTGCTGTTTTTTGTGTTATTAAAAGTGTTGCCTTATGAGTCAAAGGCTAGTGCTGGTTTAGCTTTATTGGCTTTTGTCGCAGTGCTTTGGTTAACTGAGGCATTACATGTTACGGTTACCGCATTATTAGTGCCATTATTGGCGATTGCGCTAGATTTAGTGAGCACTAAGCAAGCTTTAGTGGCTTTTGCTGATCCTACAATCTTTTTATTCTTTGGTGGCTTTTCTTTAGCTACAGCTTTGCATATTCAAAAACTTGATAAAATGATTGCTAATAAGATTATGGCGTTAGCGCGCGGTAATTTATTTATTGCCATTATTTATCTCTTTTTGATTACAGCCTTTCTTTCTATGTGGATGAGTAACACGGCAACTGCAGCCATGATGTTACCGCTCGCAATGGGGATTTTGAGCCAACTTGATCGTGAGAAAGAACATAATACTTATGTGTTTGTGTTGTTAGGAATTGCTTATAGTGCATCAATTGGTGGTATGGGAACCCTTGTGGGTAGTCCACCGAATGCGATTGTAGCAAGTAACTTGCATTTAACTTTTGCAGATTGGTTATGGTACGGTTTACCGATAATGATTATTTTGCTACCACTGATGATTGGTACGCTTTACATTATTTTTAAGCCAAAACTTCATATTAATTTTGAGCAATCTTTTGAAAGCATTGAAATGAATTCAGTGCGTGTATTAACACTTGTTATCTTTGTTGTGATTGCTTTAACTTGGGTATTTAGTGGGCAAATTAATCCGCTGATTTCAGGCTTACTTGGTTTGCAGAAAAATATTGCGAGTTTCGATAGTGTTGTCGCTTTATTAGCGGCTATTGTGATTTGTTCTACGGGCATTGCAAGCTGGAAACAAATTCAAGAAAGTACCGATTGGGGCGTATTAATGCTTTTCGGTGGTGGATTAACATTAAGTGCGGTATTGAAGGATTCTGGAGCAAGTAAAATTTTAGCAGATAGCATTGTCTTTATGATTGAAGGACAACATTTCTATCTTATTGGCTTGTTAGTTGCAGCATTCATTATTTTCTTAACTGAATTTACCTCTAACACCGCAAGTGCGGCACTGCTTGTCCCAATCTTTATTTCTATCGCCCAATCATTGGGTATGCCAGAAATTGGTTTAGCATTAATTATTGGTCTTGGTGCATCTTGTGCCTTCATGCTACCAGTTGCAACGCCACCAAATGCTATTGTATTTGGTTCTGGTCAAGTGAAACAAAGTGAAATGGTAAAAGCTGGCTTTGTTCTAAATCTAGTATGTATTCTTGTAATTTCAACAATGGGATATTTATTCTGGTTGAATTAATAGCTAAGCTTGGAATTTTAAAAGAAGAAAAGCATGAATAGATGCTTTTCTTTTTTTATTCAAACCAAATAACACTTGCCATTCGTCCTGTTTGATGATCTCGGCGATAAGAAAAGAAATATTCTTTTTCGTTAAAGGTACAATGTTCTCCACCGTAAATGTGAGTAATACCTAGGTTGTTTAATCGTTGTGTAGCGATTTGGTAAAGATTACCAAGGAATTTTTCTTTTTCTCTCCTATCTGGTTGAAATGCCAGTTTCGCTTTTTGATCTATGGCGATAAATTGCTCTACAACATCGTTTCCTACTTGGAATGCTGTTGGACCGATAGCTGGTCCAAACCATGCCATGATCTCTTCAGGTTTGGCTTGAAAATATTTTATTGTTTCTTCTAATATGCCATCGCATAAGCCTCGCCATCCTGCATGAGTTGCAGCTACTTCATTTCCGCGTTTTGTTGTAAATAATACGGGCAAGCAATCTGCTGTCATAATAGTGCAGACTTGATTGGGTTCATTGGTATAAACGGCATCAGCTTCTAAATTATCGTCCAAATAAGGGAGTTGAATAACGCGTGTACTGTGAGTTTGAGTGAGAAATAAAGGCTCTTGAGGTAAGCTAAATTTTTCTACGAGTAAAGCGCGGTTAATTTTGACCGCACTTTTATCATCGCCGACATGATCGCCAAGATTAAAATCATTAAAAGGTGCAGCACTAACACCGCCTTCACGTGTCGTAGTAAAGGCGTGAATATTATCGGCAACAGGCCAGTTAGGTTGTATGATCCGCATTAATTAATAGTCTAATTCATTTTGGTGTTCTAGATAATCTGTTTTTAATGCGTTGAGCAGTTTCACAAAATCATCTGGTAAAGGCGCATACCATTCCATCATTTCCCCTGTAATTGGATGTGCGAGGCGTAACATTACGGCATGTAGAGCTTGACGTTTGAAATCACGTAAAACAGACATAAATGCTTCACTAGAATTTTTAGGTGGGCGAGGGCGTCCACCATAAGTTTGATCACCTAATAATGGGTGGGCTATATGTGCCATATGTACACGAATTTGGTGGGTTCGACCTGTTTCTAGTCGCAAGCGTAAGCGAGTGTAATTGCGGAAATTTTCCATAATACGATAATGAGTAATGGCAGGTTTTCCCATTGGGTGAACAGCCATTAATGTACGTTTGGTTGCATGGCGAGCCATTGGTTGATCTACAGTACCGCCTTTAGTCATTATGCCTGATGCGACCGCCTCATATTCGCGTGTGATTTTTCGTTTTTGTAGATCTCGTACAAGTTTGGTTTGTGCGGGGATCGTTTTAGCTACGACCATTAATCCGGTCGTGTCTTTATCTAGTCGGTGGACAATCCCTGCACGAGGCACTTCTGCGATTGGTGGATAATGATAGAGTAGCGCATTGAGCACAGTTCCATTCGGATTCCCCGCGCCTGGATGAACAACAAGATCTTTGGGTTTATTTATAACTATAATATCATCATCTTCATAAACA
Source organism: Haemophilus sp. CCUG 66565 (assembly GCF_001679495.1). Lineage (NCBI taxonomy): Bacteria > Pseudomonadati > Pseudomonadota > Gammaproteobacteria > Pasteurellales > Pasteurellaceae > Haemophilus > Haemophilus sp. CCUG 66565. Next base: position 74,653 of record NZ_LZOX01000001.1, read on the forward strand.
ATATTCAAGGGGATATTTTCAGGCTCAAAACGTGTTTCATCTTCTATATCAACGGTAATTTCTACGTGTTCTCCCCCCAGCACTTTTTCTCGAGGAATATTGACAATTTGATTGTTAAGTTTAACGAGATCTGCTTCAATCCAAGTTTTTAATCTGGAGCGAGAGTACTCTGGGAACAATTCTGCAAGCGTTTGGTCTAAGCGTTGTCCTATTTGTTCTGACTGTATTTCAGCTGAAAGGGTTATTAATGGCATAAAAGGCTCTCAAAGTTTTTTTAAAAGTTGGCTTATTGATTAATGTTCTATACAATAGCTAGCAATTGTATCTTATTTATCGGTTTTCGTAAAAATTAAGGAAAAAACAATGCGTAAAATGAAATCTTTAGCTTTATTGGCAATGGCAGCATTGGTAGTTGGGTGTTCAGGCTCAAAAGATGTTGAACAAGCATCGGTGAGTGAACTTTATACGAAAGGTTCAAATGCGTTGCAAGAAGGTGGATATTCAGAAGCTATTCGCTACTTAAAAGCTGCAAATGAGCGCTTCCCTGGCAGCATCTATCAAGAACAAGCAATGATTGATTTGATTTACGCAAATTATAAGTCACAAAACTATACAGATATTGAGACGTTGGGAAATGATTTTATTCGTATGTTCCCTCAAAGCCAAAACCAACCTTATGTGATTTATATGACAGGTCTTGCATATTCGGCTATGAGCGATAATTTTATTCAAGATTTTTTTGGAATCGATCGCGCAACACGTGAAACGGTTTCTATGCGTAATGCATTTAATTATTTCCAAGGTTTAGTTACGCATTTTCCAAATAGTCCTTATACACAAGATGCGCTTGCTCGTATGGCTTATATTAAAGCGGCCCTTGCTCGCCATGAGCTAGATATTGCGAAGTTTTATGCTAAACGAGATGCTTGGGTAGCTGTGTCAAATCGTGTTGTTGGTATGTTAAAGCAATATCCTGATGCGCAAGCAACCTATGAAGGTTTATTCTTAATGAAAGAAGCCTACAATAAGATGGGACTAACTACATTAGAAAATCAAACTCAACAAATTATTGATGCGAATAAAGGTAAATCTTTTGAAGCGGTAGAAAAACCGAAAGAACCTGAATTAACCTTGCCTAAAGTAAAATAAACAATGCAATAAAGCCCGAATCATTTCGGGCTTTATACTTTTTTCATATCATCCACGATGTGCATTTTTCATAATGCGATCTTTTGTAACTTTCCACTCACGCTCTTTAATGTCATCGCGTTTGTCGTGTTGTTTTTTCCCTTTTGCTAAGCCAATTTTAACTTTTGCCCAAGCACTTTTCCAATAAAGAGATAGCGCCACAATAGTGAATCCGTCACGATTAGCTTTACCAAATAGTGAGGCAAGTTCTCGCTTATTGAGTAATAATTTACGTGTTCGTGTAGGATCGCAAACAATGTGAGTTGAGGCAACATTTAGAGGCTGGATGCTGGCACCAAATAAAAAAGCTTCTCCATTTTTGAAAATTACATAGCTATCACTAATATTTGCCTTGCCTGCACGCATTGATTTTACTTCCCAGCCTTGTAGTTCAAGACCTGCTTCAATCTCATCTTCAATAAAATAATCGTGTCGTGCTCGTTTATTCAGTGCAATAGTATTTGATCCGGGTTTTATTTTTTTCTTTGTCATTGTCTTTCACCTTATCTTGATTTCGGCATTCTATAGGATATCTTTTTTGATAGCAAAAAGATCGTGTAGGTATAGTTTATTAACATTTTGAATACTCATTGATGGCTAATGTAAGGCTACCATAAAATATTTAGCTATTCTCTCTCGAAAGAAACAAATCTTAAATTAACAGCTATACAATGAGGGGGATAAAATTCTCTTAATTTGATTTTTTCTTGAGTTCATATTGAATTCAAACTAGACTTAACCATCATTTTATTTTATCCATATTGATTATGCGTGTTTCAGATTTTAATTTTGATTTACCTGATGAACTTATTGCTCACTATCCAAAAGAGGATAGAGCATCTTGCCGTTTATTACATTTGAATGGAGAAAATGGAGCGGTAATTGACCGCACTTTTTCAGATGTATTGGATTTAATTGATGAAGGCGATTTATTGATTTTCAATAATACTCGCGTCATTCCTGCAAGAATGTTTGGGCGTAAAGCCAGTGGTGGAAAAATTGAAGTTTTAGTTGAACGCATGCTAGATGAGTATCGTTTCTTAGCCCATATCCGTTCATCAAAATCACCAAAAGAAGGGGCTGAATTATTTTTAGGTGAAGATAAATTAGGCGAAAATAATGGAATTAAAGCGGTAATGACAGCGCGTCATGGTGCATTATTTGAAGTGGAATTAAGTGATAAATCAACCGCTCTTTTAGATGTGTTGCAAGCCATTGGACATATGCCATTGCCGCCTTATATTGACCGTCCAGATGAAGAAGCCGATCAAGAATGTTATCAAACCGTTTATAGTAAAGTACCGGGTGCTGTAGCTGCACCGACAGCAGGATTACATTTTGATGAGAACTTACTTGAAAAACTTAAAGCGAAAGGCGTGAATTTTGAATTTGTTACATTGCATGTCGGCGCAGGAACATTTCAGCCTGTTCGTGTCGAGAATATTGAAGAGCATGTGATGCATGCAGAATACGTAGAAGTTTCTCAAGAAGTTTGCAATGCAATTATTGCAACAAAGAAAGCGGCTAAACGTGTTATTGCAGTAGGAACCACTTCTGTTCGTTCTATTGAAAGTGCGGCGCTTTCTGCGGAAGAATTTGGCAATCCAGATTTAATTGAACCTTATTTTTCTGATACCTCTATTTTTATTTATCCTGGTAAAAAATTCCGAGTAGTAGATTGTTTAATTACTAATTTCCACTTACCTGAAAGCACATTGATAATGTTAGTTTCAGCTTTTGCTGGTTATAAAAATACTATGAATGCGTATAAGCATGCAGTGCAAGAAAAATATCGTTTCTTTAGTTATGGAGATGCGATGTTTATTAATAAAAATTCTAATGTGAGAGGATTGGAATAAGTTGTTTGACTTGTAATTAGTCAGCACCTACAATAAAGAACAAGAGATGGCAGTAACCATCCCTTGTCGGAGAATCTACCTAGCCAGCGCTACCTTTCAATAGTAGGCAAAGTAGAATAACAATGATTAGTTTAATGATGAGATTAATCATAGTTTTTATCCTCAATTTGATTACAAATGAAGGATCTACTCAAACAGCCCGTCAGGTGCGTACTGGCGGACTGATTTTAGCAGATCCGCCTCTGCTCAAAGAGCATTGGAAATATGATAGCACAAAGCCTGTATTTTTTAACAGGCTTTTTTGTTCAAAAAATCTTCGAACTGTTTATTCGTTGGAGCAAAAATGAAGTATGAATTAGATAAAACAAGCGGCAATGCCCGTCGTGGTCGCTTGGTATTTGAACGTCCACAAGGCACGTTCAGTGTAGAAACCCCTGCATTTATGCCAGTGGGTACTTATGGAACAGTAAAAGGCATGACACCAGAAGAAGTGCGTGCGACAGGTGCAGAGATTTTACTGGGTAATACGTTCCATCTATGGCTTCGTCCTGGACAGGAAGTGATGCGTAAACACGGTGATTTACATGATTTTATGCAATGGCATCGCCCGATTTTGACAGACAGTGGCGGTTTCCAAGTATTTAGTTTAGGTAAATTACGTAAAATTACCGAAGAAGGCGTGAAATTCCAAAATCCAATTAACGGTGAGCGCATTTTCCTTTCGCCTGAAAAATCTATGGAAATTCAATATGATTTAGGTTCTGATATCGTGATGATTTTCGATGAATGTACGCCTTATCCAGCGACTTTCGATTATGCGAAAAAATCCATGGAAATGTCTATTCGTTGGGCAAAACGTAGCCGCGATCGCTTTGATGAATTAGGCAATAAGAATGCCCTATTTGGTATTATCCAAGGCGGCGTATTTGAAGAATTACGCAAAGTATCATTAGAAGGCTTAGTGAATATTGGCTTTGACGGTTATGCAGTGGGCGGTTTAGCGGTAGGCGAACCAAAAGAAGACATGCACCGTATTTTAGAATACATTTGCCCACAAATCCCTGCTGATAAACCGCGTTATTTAATGGGCGTGGGTAAACCAGAAGATTTAGTGGAAGGCGTGCGTCGTGGTATTGATATGTTTGACTGCGTAATGCCAACTCGTAATGCTCGTAACGGCCATTTATTCGTGACTGACGGCATTGTTAAAATCCGTAATGCAAAATATCGCGATGATACCAGCCCATTAGATCCTGAATGTGATTGCTACACCTGTAAAAACTACACCAAAGCCTATTTATATCATTTAGATAAGTGCGGTGAAATTTTAGGTGCGCGCTTAAATACCATTCACAATTTACGCTATTATCAACGTTTAATGGCGGAAATTCGTCAAGCGATTGAAGATGATCGTTTTGATGATTTTGTGGTGGAATTCTATGCTCTCATGGGCAAACCTGTTCCACCATTACAATTAGCAGATAAATCATAATTGATGAAAGTGCGGTAGAAAAATGAAATGTTTTTTGACCGCACTTTTTAACAAAGGAAACCTTATGCAAATTCTTGAACCTCAACAATTCGCCACCTGGAATGAACCTATTGAAATGCTTTATGCCTGTCATAGTAAGGTAAAACGTTTTTGTCGCCAGTTAAGCATTTTGCCTGATTATCTAGAAAAACACGGCTATACTCAGGCTGTATTAAATGATGTTGAGCAGATTTTAACTTATTTCAATCGTGCAGCACCGCTACATCATGAGGATGAAGAATTAGATTTTTTTCCTCAATTAGTCAAAGTGGCTCCGCAAGCACAAACCTCCATTGATGAATTAGAAAAACAGCACGAATATTTGCATGAAAATTGGAATGCACTATCTGCGCAGTTAGAAGAACTTATTTCTGAACAACGTCAAAATATTGATGAACATTTAATTGAACGCTTTGTTCAAGGTTATGAGCGTCATATTGCGTTAGAAGAACCGCTATTTGAAATGGGGCGTGAATGCTTAAGTGCGGATATTTTGGCTGAAATGGGCAAGAACATGAGTGCTCGTCGTCAAGTTAAAGAATGAAATATCAGCTCAATTTAACCGCACTTCGATGTCCAATTCCTATTTTAAGTGCCAAAAAAGCCTTAAAAAATTTGGATAAAAATGATGAGCTAATGTTGATCTTAAACCTTGAAAGTGCGGTGGAAAATTTTTCTATTTTTGCAGAAGAAAATTCTGTTGTTTTGGTCGAGCAATATTACGCTTCGGAAAAAGAATTTATCGTTATCTTGAAAAAATAAAATTAATCGCCATAACGTAGGATATTGGGCGTGGTTCACCTTTCCCAATGAGCCAATTTATGGTATTTTAAGCGCAATTTTTAACTTAAATTAACAAGGAAAACATACAATGGAAGCACAAAACCCGATGTCCACGTTATTTATTTTCGTGATCTTTGGTTTAATTTTTTACTTTATGATTTATCGCCCGCAAGCTAAACGCAATAAAGAACATAAAAAATTGATGTCTGAGCTTGCAAAAGGTACTGAAGTTTTAACTGCTGGTGGTTTAATCGGCAAAATTACTAAAGTAACCGAAGGTAGCGATAGCATCGTGATTGCGTTAAACGACACGACAGAAATTACGATTAATCGTAACTACATTGTGAGCGTTCTTCCTAAAGGTTCATTAAAATCACTTTAAGAGTAACGTTAAATTATTTTCCAGAGCCACGAATTGTGGCTCTGTGCGTTAGAAAAGAAAAGGAAAACTATGTTAAACCGTTATCCATTATGGAAGAATTTGATGGTTATTTTTATTGTGGCCATCGGGATTTTATATTCTCTTCCAAATATTTATGGTGAAGATCCTGCGGTTCAAATTTCTGGTACGCGCGGTCAAGAAGCGAATACTAGCGTGCTTGGACAAGTTCAAGATGTGCTTAAAACCAACAATCTTCCAACCAAATCTGTCGTGCTTGAGAACGGCTCAATTCTAGCTCGTTTCACTAATACCGATGATCAACTCCTCGCTAAAGATAAAATTGCTGAACGTCTTGGCAATAATTACACCACTGCATTAAATCTTGCTCCTGCCACTCCAGCTTGGTTAAGCATGTTTGGTGCTAACCCAATGAAATGGGGATTAGACTTACGCGGTGGGGTTCGTTTTTTGATGGAAGTCGATATGAATGCTGCACTTGTAAAACGTCAAGAGCAATTACAAGACAGTTTACGTAACGAACTTCGCAAAGAAAAAATTCAATATACGACAATTAAAAATACTGAGCATTTTGGCACGTCTGTCACATTGGCTGATGCAAGTCAACGCTCTAAAGCGGAACGTATTATTCATCAGTTGCATCCAACCTTAGATATCACAGAGTTGGATAACGATAGTATCAATTTAGGTCTTTCAACTTCAGCATTAAATGAAGCACGCGACTTAGCCATTGAGCAAAACTTAACGATTTTGCGTAAACGTGTTGCTGAACTAGGGGTATCTGAGGCTGTCATTCAACGTCAAGGCGCGGAACGTATTGTAATTGAATTACCAGGTGTTCAAGATACTGCTCGCGCAAAAGAAATTTTAGGAGCAACTGCAACGCTTGAGTTTCGTATCGTAAATCAAAATGTTACGGCCGATGCAATTTCTCGTAATATGTTGCCAGCTGATTCGGAAGTTAAATATGATCGCCAAGGTCATCCTGTCGCATTATTTAAACGTGCAGTATTAGGTGGTGAGCATATTATTAATTCAAGTTCTGGTTTAGATCAGCATTCAAGCACCCCGCAAGTGAGTGTAACCTTGGATGGTGAAGGTGGTGAGATTATGTCTCAAACCACCAAAAAATATTACAAGAAACCAATGGCGACGCTTTATGTTGAATATAAAGATAACGGTAAAAAAGACGAAAATGGTAAAACCATTCTAGAAAAACATGAGGAAGTCATTAATGTGGCGACGATCCAAGGTCGTTTCAGTTCTAATTTCCAAATTACCGGTGTTGATAGTATCGCTGAAGCGCACAATCTTTCTACCTTATTGAAATCTGGCGCATTAATTGCACCAATTCAAATTGTTGAAGAACGTACAATTGGCCCATCTTTGGGTGCACAAAATGTAGAACAAGGGATTAATGCAAGTTTCTGGGGACTCATCGCTGTGATTGTCTTTATGCTGTTCTACTACAAAATGTTCGGTATTATCGCAAGTTTTGCTTTGGTCATTAATATTGTGTTGTTAGTTGGTTTAATGTCTATTTTACCTGGTGCGACACTTTCCATGCCAGGGATTGCCGGTATCGTATTAACCTTAGGTATGTCGGTGGATGCAAACGTATTGATTTTTGAACGTATTAAAGAAGAAATTCGTAATGGCCGCCCAATTCAACAAGCAATCAACGAAGGTTACAACGGGGCGTTTACCTCTATTTTTGATGCGAATTTAACGACAATTTTAACCGCAATTATCTTGTATGCTGTGGGGACAGGCCCAATTCAAGGATTTGCAATTACGCTTTCACTTGGTGTGGCAATTTCAATGTTTACTGCAATTACAGGAACACGCGCATTAGTTAATGCACTTTATGGCGGCAAACAACTTAAGAAATTATCAATTTAGGTAGGGAACGATGAAAATTTTTGCAAAAGATAAAGACGGACATTTTATCCGTGAAATCAATGGGATTAAACTCCCGTTCCCATTGACCGAATTTATGAAACTGCGTAAATGGGGCTATGTTTTTTCCGCACTTTTAATGGCCATTTCGCTATTTTTTATCGTATCAAAAGGCTTTAACTGGGGATTGGATTTTACTGGTGGGGTTGTTTTTGATACCCATTTTTCACAATCTGCAGACTTAGAAAAAATCCGTGGTAAGCTCCATGAAAATGGTATTGAAAGCCCAATTGTGCAGACAACGGGTTCTGTTCAAGATGTCATGATTCGTTTACCAGCTACGGATAATGATTCAGGCATTGGCGATCGCGTAAAAGGAATGCTCCAAGAAGTAGATTCTGGCATTAAGATTCGTAGTGTTGAATTCGTTGGGCCAAACGTAGGGGAAGAATTGGCTCAAGGCGCGGTGTATGCGACATTAGCGACATTAGCGATGATGCTAGTTTATGTAGGTTCTCGCTTTGAATGGCGTTTAGGTTTCGGCGGTATCGCATCCCTTGCGCATGACGTAATTATTACTCTTGGTGTGTTTTCAGCGTTACAAATCGAAATTGATTTAACCTTCGTTGCAGCGATTTTATCTGTTGTGGGTTATTCTATTAACGATAGTATCGTGGTCTTTGACCGTGTGCGTGAAAACTTTAGAAAAATAAGACGTCTAGATACGATTGATATTATTGATGTTTCTTTAACTCAAACTTTATCAAGAACCATCATGACCTCTGCTACAACATTAATTGTTGTTATTGCATTGTTCTTTTTTGGTGGTCCATCAATTCATAACTTCTCTTTAGCGTTACTTGTGGGGATTGGATTTGGTACATATTCTTCAATCTTTATTGCAATCGCAATTGCATACGATGTTGGATTACGCCGAGAACATATGATCCCGCCTAAAGTAGATAAGGAAATTGATGAATTACCGTGATTTCTTGATAATCAACTAAAAGTAAGCCCCAGACTATAATTGTCTGGGGCTATTTTTTATTTAGATTTTTTGCTTTGAATAGCAGCGAAAATAGCTTACCTTCGTTTAACAGTAAAATATTATTTTACACGAGATACGTATTCGCCAGAACGAGTATCAACTTTGATTACTTCACCGATTTGAACGAAAAGAGGCACTTTTACTACTGCGCCAGTGCTTAATGTTGCTGGTTTACCGCCAGTACCTGCTGTATCGCCTTTAAGACCTGGGTCTGTATCGACGATTTCTAATTCAACAAAGTTTGGTGGAGTAACAGTAATTGGCGCACCATTCCATAAAGTCACGATACAATCTGCTTGGTCTAATAACCATTTTTCTGCATCACCTACAGCTTTTGCATCAGCAGAGTATTGTTCAAATGTTTCTGGGTGCATGAAGTACCAGAATGCATCGTCTTTGTATGAATAAGTTAAGTTAAGATCCATAACATCAGCAGCTTCAACCGAAGTACCAGATTTGAAGTTTACGTCTAATACTTTGCCTGAAATTAATTTACGAATACGAGTACGGGTGAAAGCTTGACCTTTACCTGGTTTTACGAATTCATTTTCAACGATTACGCAAGGTTCACCGTCTTGCATAAATTTTAGACCTGGTTTGAAATCACTGGTAGTATATGTAGCCATATTTTTAATATCCTAAAAATTAGAGATGGTTTGAAAAGTGCGTATTTTAACCCAAGAACCCGTCATTAGAGAAGAACAAAATTGGCTCACAATTCTAAAAAATGCGATTTCAGATCCTAAATTATTGCTAAAAGCCTTAAATTTACCAGAAGATGATTTTGAGCAATCTATTGCTGCGCGGAAACTTTTTTCTCTTCGCGTACCACAACCTTTCATTGATAAAATAGAAAAAGGTAATCCGCAAGATCCCCTTTTCTTGCAAGTGATGTGTTCTAATCTAGAGTTTGTACAAGCCGAAGGATTTAGTACGGATCCATTAGAAGAAAAAAATGCCAATGCCGTGCCGAATATTCTTCATAAATATCAAAACCGCTTGCTCTTTATGGCGAAGGGCGGTTGTGCGGTGAATTGTCGTTATTGCTTCCGCCGACATTTTCCTTACGACGAAAACCCAGGAAATAAAAGAAGCTGGCAACTGGCATTAGATTACATTGCGGTGCATCCTGAAATTGAAGAAGTGATTTTTTCAGGCGGTGATCCTTTAATGGCGAAAGATCATGAGTTAGCGTGGTTAATAAAACATTTGGAAAATATACCGCACTTACAACGTTTGCGTATTCACACCCGTTTGCCTGTTGTGATTCCGCAACGAATTACTGATGAATTTTGTACCTTATTAGTAGAAACTCGTTTGCAAACGGTTATGGTGACACACATTAATCACCCAAATGAAATTGATCAAATTTTTGCCCATGCGATGCAAAAATTAAAAGCCGTGAATGTCACGCTTTTGAATCAATCCGTTTTGTTAAAAGGCGTGAATGATGACGCGCAAATTCTAAAAATATTGAGTGATAAACTTTTTCAAACAGGAATTTTGCCTTATTACTTGCATTTGCTAGATAAAGTGCAAGGGGCGAGCCATTTTTTGATTAGCGATATCGAGGCTATGCAAATTTATAAAACCTTGCAATCTCTTACATCTGGCTATCTTGTTCCCAAACTTGCACGAGAAATTGCTGGCGAACCAAATAAGACTTTATACGCGGAATAAGATCCGATAAAATATCGCGTAATTTTTTTCGCCGCACTTCCGCGGCTAATTAACATGAATAACAACAAGTATCAGGAGTAATCCAGTGGATTCTATGAATAAAAATCAAAATGAACAATCATCTCAAGATGAATTAGATTTAGGTCTTAATCAAGTTGAACCAATTACACCAAAGAAAGTGGTGCAACCAAGTGAGTCAATTTTTGATAAAGCAAAAGGTTTATTTGCTAAAAAAGATCATGTAGAAACAAATTTTCATGAGCGTAAAGAGCCCACTTTTGGCCATACTCCAGCTCAAGAAAGCGCACCTTTTATTTCTAACGAAACATTGAGAACAGAACAAGAGCCTGTTATTCAGACTGTATTTGCAGAAGAGACAGTATCTGCTGTTGAAGAAGAAATTAAAACTGAAACTATTGCTACAGAAACTGTTGAGCAAGCGGAAAAACGCACTTTAAGCCAACCGGAAAAATGGAAAGTGTTGCAAGTATTACCGGCAAAACATCGCCGTTTATTTATGGCTATTTTGGCGTTGGTCATTTTATTAATTATTTTCTTTGCATTAAAACCAAGTTCTGACACGGTTGAGTCTTTCACTCAATCTAACAGCAATGAAATCCCAGTGCAGTTCCAATCTTTAGATCAAAATCAACCAGTTGAAACCACGATTTTAGATAATCCTCCTGCACAAAATCAGATGGCTACAGAGCAAGCTAACCAACCTGAAAATGCGCCAAAAGCAGATGAATCAGCTAATAGTGCGACTGCTCAAAATCAACCTGCAGAAAACATGGCTGCGCCACAAAACATGGCTGCGCCACAAAATATGGCTCAATCTCCAGTTCAAACCTCCAATACAATGGATTCAGCTTCAGCTAAGCCTATGCAAGCTGCTCAACCTGAGCAACTACAAACTCAAGTTCAACAAGCTCAAGTGGAACAGCCAAAAGCACCAACTGTTGTAGCGCCAGTTCAACCGGTGAAAAAAGTAGTCGAACAACAAGTTGTGCATAAAGATACCGCGAAAAAAGAAGTGAAAGTTGCGGAAAAAGCACATGTACCAGCAAAAGCAACTGAACAAACCGTCGCTAAAACAGCTGGAAAAGCACCAATTGTTGAAGCAAAACCGATTCAAGTTAAAAAAGAAGCTAAGGTTCAAATTGTTGAGGCAAAACCTGCAACGAAAGCAGCAGCACCAACGGCATCGGCGAAAACATTAACTGTGCCTAAAGGCGTTTCTCTTATGCAAGTATTCCGTGACAATCAACTTAATATTTCGGATGTTAATGCAATGAGTAAAGCAGCTGGAGCGGGCAATGTTTTAAGTAGCTTTAAACCAGGTGATAAAGTTTCAGTATCTGTGAACAGTCAAGGGCGAGTAAATGAAATGCGTTTATCTAACGGTACTCGATTTGTTCGTCAATCTGATGGTTCTTATGAATATAAAAAATAATTTTTAGGGCGAGCAATCGCCCATTTTTCTTTTTTAAGTAGGATTTTATGTTTAGAAAAACGTTTCTAATTTTAACCGCACTTTGCTTGGTCGGTTGTGCTCAAAGTGATTTACCAAAGAAGCTAGAGCTGCAAAAGATGCAGGTGGAAAAAGTAGATAAAGCTTTGCAAAAAGGTGAGGCGAAAGTTTATTTGTGTAAAGATGACAAACAAGTTCGTGTTGTTCATTCCACTCAAAAAAAACGTAAAAAATCATTGCATCACATTACGGTGACGTTCAATTCTATGTCAGAAAAATTGACATTAATGATTTCTGAGCGCGGTAAGAATTACGGCAATATTCGTTGGACGTGGCAAGAGCGCGAGGATTTCAGTGTGCTAAAAACTAATTTAGGTGAAGTTTTAGCGGAACAATGTGTGTTACAACCCGTAGAGCGTTTATCCGGTAATTAATTGTGCAAACCGAACTCCAACGTGGCTTTATTCTTCATCGTCTCCCTTATAGTGAAACGAGTCTTTTAGTCGATTTGTTTACTGAAGAAAGTGGTCGCCTAACCGTGATCGCCAAGGGCGCACGAGCAAAGCGTTCATCTTGGAAGTCGGTCTTGCAACCTTTCACACCTTTATTGTTGCGTTGGACGGGAAAAAGCTCATTGAAAACCCTCACTAAAGCTGAACCTGCCGCAATTACACTGCCTTTACAACAAACCGCACTTTATAGCGGTTTTTATGTGAATGAGTTATTGACTCGTGTCATTGAGCCTGAAATGCCGAATCCTTCGCTATTTCAACATTATTTAAAATGCTTAACAGGCTTGGCAACTGAAACCAATGTTGAGCCAACGTTGCGTCTTTTTGAATTTCAACTTTTACAAATTCTCGGTTACGGCGTGGATTTTCTGCATTGTGCAGGGTCTGGCGAGCCAGTCGATTTCTCAATGACATATCGTTATCGTGAGGAAAAAGGTTTTATCGCGTCTTTAGTGAAAGATAATCTCACCTTTTACGGCAGAGATTTATTAGCCTTTGAAGCTCTCGATTTTTCCGATGAGGCGGTACGTCAAGCAGCAAAACGTTTTACTCGTATTGCACTGAAACCTTATCTTGGCGATAAACCATTAAAAAGCCGGGAATTATTCACTCAAAATATTTTACTTCTAAAATAATGGTTCTTCTTTATACCCCAAAGCAAAAAACAAACAATGTTCAAACCATTACGGCTAATATTCTTGATTTAGATTATCAAGGTTTAGGCGTAGCGAAAATTAATGGTAAAACTTGGTTTATTGAAAATGCACTTCCGCACGAAAAAGTGGAATGTCGGATTCTGGAAGATAAACGCCAATATGGGCATGCTACGGCAAAAAAATGGCGAGTAAAAAGCCCTGAACGTTTAGCACCTAAATGTGCTCATTTTATGCGTTGTGGTGGTTGCCAAGGGCAACATATTCCTATTGAAATGCAGAGGAAGGCGAAAGAATCCGCATTGTTTAAGCGATTAAGTAAATTACAGTCAGAGCCGATTTCATTTCAACCTATGATTTGTGGCGATGCTTGGGCATATCGTCGTCGTGTGCGTTTGAGTTTATGGTTTAACCCAAACACAAAACAAATCGACATGGGCTTTCGTCAGAAAAATACCAATGATTTAGTTACCGTTCAATCTTGTGAAGTGGCAGAACCTGAAATTAATTATTTACTGCCTAAATTAACCGCACTTTTAGAACAATTCTCTACACCAAAACAGCTTGGGCATATTGAACTTGTGGCGGCCGACAATGGCGTCGCAATGTTGTTACGTTACACCAAAAAACTTGTAGAAATTGACCGCACTTTATTGCTCAAATTTGCTGAACAAGAAAATTTAATGCTGTTTTTACAAAGCGATGAAGGTATTGAACAAAACTATGGCGATGCACCTTATTATCAATTTTCTGATGGTATAAAATTACATTTTGATATTCGTGATTTTATCCAAGTAAATCGTGCATTAAATGAACGTATGGTTAATACGGCGTTGGATTGGCTTGAATTGAACCAACAGGATTGCGTGTTAGATTTATTTTGCGGCATGGGAAATTTTACGCTTCCTCTCGCCAAACGCGTAAAAAGTGCGGTAGGTATTGAAGGCGTTTTTGATATGGTACAAAAAGCGGCACAAAATGCCGCAAGAAACCAAATCAAGAATATTGAATTTTTCCAAGCTGATCTTGACCAATCCTTTGTTGAACAACCTTGGTCACGTCAGTCGTTCAATAAAATTTTGCTTGATCCTCCACGCAGTGGCGCAGCTTTCGCGTTAAATGCTTTGTGCGAGTTGAAAGCAGAGAAAATTTTATATGTGTCTTGTAATCCCGCAACATTAGTGCGCGATGCGGAAATTTTACGTGATTTTGGCTACAAGATTGAAAAAAGCGCGGTGATAGATATGTTCCCTCATACGGGGCATTTGGAATCGATAACGTTATTCACTACAAAATAACTCGGTTATTCGGTACAATATCCACCCAAAATAAAAGCGACAGGAAGTTGCTTGCTCTTCATCAACAAGGGGGTGTTATGGTTGCTGTTCGTGGTTCTCATTTGTTAAATCCGCAGGATTTTGTGATTGAACAATGGTGCGCTGGCTTAAAACTGGCAGAACAAACAGAAAAAAGTTTGATCGATGCGTGGTATTACGCACGTGACTTAATGAGCACCCATCCCGATGAAATGAAGAATGCTACCTTGATGCTCCAGTCTGGCGTGGAAATGGTAGAAATTTTGCACGAACTTAATATGGATGCGGAAACATTACTTACTGCAATGTTGTTTCCTATCGTTGTAAATAAATTAACAGACTGGGAAAGTCTAAAAGAAAAGTTTGGTGCGAAAATCACTAAATTGCTCAAAGGTGTGTTGGAAATGGATAATATCCGCCAACTCAATGCCAGTCATTCCGCTAACGCGTTACAAGTGGATAATGTTCGCCGTATGTTGTTGGCGATGGTGGATGATTTCCGCTGCGTAATCATTAAACTTGCTGAACGCATTACTTTCTTACGTGATGCAGAGCATCGTTGCGCAGAGGAAGACAAAGTCCTTGCTGCCAAAGAATGTTCTAATATTTATGCTCCTCTTGCCAATCGTCTTGGGATTGGTCAGTTGAAATGGGAGTTAGAAGATTACTGCTTCCGTTATCTCCATCCTGAACAATATCGCGCTATTGCTAAATTATTGCAGGAACGTCGTCTTGATCGTGAACATTACATTGCTGATTTCGTTAGCGAGTTGAGCGGTTATTTACGTGAAAGTATTGAGCAAGTGGAAGTATATGGTCGTCCGAAACATATTTACAGCATTTGGCGCAAAATGCAGAAAAAGCATCTTGAGTTTAGCGGTTTATATGATGTAAGAGCGGTCAGAATTATCGTGCAAAAATTACAAGATTGTTATACCGCACTTGGGATTGTTCATACTCAATTTAAACACTTACCCAAAGAATTTGACGATTATGTCGCTAACCCGAAACCGAACGGTTATCAATCCATTCATACTGTTGTTTTAGGTAAAGGCGGCAAGCCAATTGAAGTACAAATTCGAACTCAACAAATGCATGATGATGCAGAGTTAGGGGTGGCGGCTCACTGGAAATACAAGGAAGGCAATACGGGCAGTATGTCTGCCTATGAAGAAAAAATTGCATGGTTGCGCAAATTGCTAGCTTGGCAAGATGATATTACGGATTCAGGCGAAGTGATGGCAGAATTGCGTAGCCAAGTATTTGACGATCGCGTCTATGTGTTTACGCCAAAAGGCGAAGTGGTGGATTTGCCAACGGGATCTACACCATTAGATTTTGCTTATGCAATTCATAGTGAAATTGGTCACCGTTGCATCGGGGCTAAAGTGGCAGGACGTATTGTGCCATTTACCTATCAGCTACAAATGGGTGATCAAATCGATATTATTACCCAGAAAAATCCTAATCCAAGCCGTGACTGGCTAAACCCAAATTTAGGATTTACTCACACCGCAAAATCTCGAGCCAAAATCCAAGCGTGGTTTAAAAAACAAGATCGCGATAAAAATATTCCAGCGGGTAAAGAATTACTCGATAATGAATTAGCGCGTTTAAATTTAAGTATTAAGCAAGTGGAACCTTATGCGTTACCACGCTATAACTTGAAAAATTTGGACGATCTTTATGCGGGCATTGGCAGTGGCGATATTCGTTTAAATAACTTAATCAATTTCTTGCAAAGTAAATTGATTAAAGTGACCGCTGAAGAGGCTGATCAAGAAATTTTACGTCATGTTGCTAACAAAAGTGCGGTGAATTCTCAGCAGAAATCTGAGAAAAAAAATGGCTACGTGATTGTGGAAGGTGTGGGCAATCTTATGCATCATATTGCACGTTGCTGCCAACCTATTCCTGGCGATGCGATTGTTGGTTATATCACAATGGGGCGTGGTATTTCTATTCATCGAGCGGATTGTGAACAGTTCTTAGATTTGCAAGCGGCTCACCCAGAACGAGTAGTAGAATCTATTTGGGGTGAAAATTACGCAAGTGGTTTCCATATTAATATCCGTATTGTGGCAGGCGATCGCAACGGCTTATTACGTGATATTACGACCGTTCTAGCAAATGAGAAAATTAGCGTATTAGGAGTGTCAAGCCGTGCTGATACTAAAAAACAGCTTGCTACTATTGATATGGAGATTGAACTCCACAATGTTGAAAGTTTGAGTAAAATATTGGCTCGATTAGCAAAATTAGATGATGTTATTGAAGCGAAACGTTTATAAAAATAGGAAAATTTATGTATAAAACGACGGGGCTAGCCCATTTAATCAATTCCACTAAATATTCATTACAAGGCTTAAAAAGTGCGTTTAAAAATGAAACGGCTTTTCGCCACGAATGTTTTTTAGCCTGCATTTTAATTCCTCTTGCTTTCTTTTTAGGCGAAACAAAAATTGAAATTATCTTGATGATTTCTTCTGTTTTGCTTGTGATGGCATTAGAACTTTTAAATAGTGCGGTGGAGGCTGTTGTCGATCGCATTGGTACAGAACGCCACGAACTTTCAGGGCGCGCGAAAGATCAAGGCTCTGCATCGGTATTTATTGCTCTTTGTATTGTTGCTGTTGTTTGGGGGGGAATCCTATTTTTCTAACATACGGAATATTTTTTAAGGTACAGTATATTTTGGGGGGCGGCTTATGGAAACATAAGCCGTTTTTAATTATTCATTTTACTTTTGGGTATAATTTCTTGAGCCAAAAATAGCAGTACCAATTCTTACCATTGTTGATCCACATTTAATTGCGCTCGGCATATCATCCGTCATTCCCATAGAAAGTGTATCAATTTGTTGATTAGGTAAGGCTTGTTTAAGTTGTTCAAATAGGGCCAACATCTTTCTAAATGCATTTTCTTGTTCTGAGATTTTATCGGTCGGTGCAGGTATTGCCATTAAGCCACGTAGGCATAAGTGCGGTAAATTTTCGATGTGTTTTGCTAGTGTTAACATTTCCTCAGGTTGAATACCAGATTTACTTTCTTCATCGCTGATATTCATCTGAATCAAGACATTCAACGGCGCCTTATTCGTCGGTCGTTGTTCATTTAAACGCTCTGCAATTTTTGCTCGCTCAAGTGTTTGCATCCAATCAAAATGTTCTGCCACGAGACGTGTTTTATTCGATTGTAATGGACCGATAAAATGCCATTCAAGGTTAATACCTTGAGATTCAAGATATTGGATCTTTTCTACACCTTCTTGCACATAATTTTCCCCAAAGGCAATTTGTCCCGCTTGATAAGCCGAAAGAATCGCGGAAATAGGTTTGGTCTTAGATACGGCAAGTAATTTTACGGTATTTTGATTGCGTTTAGCTTCTTTGCAAGCCGTTTCAATTTTTTGATGAATTAGGTTGAGATTATGCTGGATATCCATAGGTTCTCCTTTATAAAAGTGCGGTTAGTTTACACGAAATTTATTTACTGAGAAAATTTCCGAAAAATTTGTTACTTTCTGTTTGACAAGCTCGGGAAATTTCGGTATTTCTTTACGCATTCATTTTTCAAGATAAAACACAATGAAAAATAACCGCACTTTATCCGTAATCATTAGCACGATTACCACCATTATGATGACCATTACTATGATTAATGGCGCGGGTTAGTGCACCAAAAAACAGGATACAGAAAACCCGCGATTCAACTGAATAGCGGGTTTTTTTATAAATTTAAAAACACAATATCTCTAGGAGAACCAATCATGCGCGTACTTAAATTTGGCGGCACTTCGCTTGCAAATCCGGAACGTTTTTCCCAAGCAGCGAAATTGATCGAGCGAGCTCATTTAGAAGAGCAAGCTGCAGGTGTTTTATCAGCACCAGCCAAAATAACCAATCATCTCGTCGCCCTTTCTGAAAAAGCTGCATTAAATCAACCAACCGATACGCATTTCAACGAAGCAATCGAAATTTTCTATAACATCATCAATGGCTTACATGCCGAAAATAATCAATTCGACTTAAATGGCACCAAGGCGCTTATTGATGCTGAATTTGCTCAAATCAAAGGATTATTAGAAGAAATTAGCCAAGCAGGAAAAGTAGAAGATGCAGTTAAAGCGACGATTGATTGCCGTGGTGAAAAACTTTCTATCGCAATGATGAAAGCTTGGTTTGAAGCGCGTGGCTATAGCGTACATATTGTGGATCCTGTCAAACAATTATTGGCAAAAGGCGGTTACCTCGAATCTTCTGTTGAAATTGAAGAATCAACAAAACGTGTTGATGCAGCAAGTATCGCAAAAGATAAAGTGGTGCTTATGGCAGGCTTTACTGCGGGTAACGAAAAAGGTGAGTTGGTGCTGCTCGGTCGTAATGGCTCAGACTATTCTGCTGCCTGTTTAGCCGCTTGTTTAGGCGCAAGCGTATGCGAAATTTGGACCGATGTGGATGGCGTTTATACTTGCGATCCGCGTTTAGTGCCTGATGCACGTTTATTACCAACTCTTTCTTATCGTGAAGCTATGGAACTTTCTTATTTCGGTGCGAAAGTGATTCATCCTCGTACGATTGGCCCATTGTTGCCACAAAATATTCCTTGTGTCATTAAAAATACAGGAAATCCTTCTGCGCCGGGTTCGATTATTGATGGCAATGTGAAATCAGAAGGTTTACAAGTCAAAGGTATCACTAACTTAGATAACTTGGCGATGTTTAATGTATCAGGCCCTGGTATGCAAGGTATGGTAGGCATGGCATCTCGCGTATTTTCAGCTATGTCAGGCGCAGGCATTTCAGTCATCTTAATTACCCAGTCTTCATCTGAATACAGTATTAGCTTCTGCGTGCCAGTGAAATCTGCAGAAGTAGCGAAAACCGTACTAGAAACTGAGTTTGCTAATGAATTAAATGAACATCAATTAGAACCAATTGAAGTGATTAAAGATTTATCCATTATTTCTGTTGTGGGTGATGGAATGAAGCAAGCGAAAGGCATTGCTGCTCGTTTCTTCTCTGCGTTAGCACAAGCAAATATTAGCATTGTGGCGATTGCACAGGGTTCTAGTGAACGTTCAATTTCTGCAGTTGTGCCGCAAAATAAAGCGATTGAAGCGGTGAAAGCTACCCATCAGGCGCTTTTCAATAATAAAAAAGTCGTGGATATGTTTTTAGTGGGCGTTGGTGGAGTAGGCGGAGAATTAATTGAGCAGGTAAAGCGTCAAAAGGAGTATCTAGCAAAGAAGAATGTTGAAATTCGAGTTTGCGCTATTGCGAATTCCAACCGAATGTTGCTCGATGAAAATGGATTATGTTTAGACGATTGGAAAACCGATTTAGAAAATGCGACTCAGCCATCAGATTTTGATGTATTGCTTTCTTTCATTAAATTACATCATGTGGTGAATCCAGTATTTGTAGATTGTACCTCAGCCGAATCTGTAGCTGGGCTTTATGCTCGTGCGTTAAAAGAAGGTTTCCATGTGGTCACGCCAAATAAAAAAGCGAATACACGAGAATTAGCTTATTACAATGAGTTACGCCAAAACGCTCAAGCAAGCCAACATAAATTCTTATATGAAACCAATGTGGGCGCTGGTTTGCCAGTAATTGAAAATCTTCAAAACTTACTTGCTGCGGGTGATGAACTTGAATATTTTGAAGGCATTTTATCTGGCTCCCTTTCCTTTATTTTTGGTAAATTGGAAGAAGGGCTTTCTCTTTCAGAAGTCACCGCACTTGCGCGTGAAAAAGGCTTTACTGAGCCAGATCCCCGTGATGATCTTTCTGGACAAGATGTCGCGCGCAAATTATTAATTCTTGCTCGTGAAGCAGGCATTGAACTTGAGCTTTCAGATGTTGAAGTTGAAGGTGTATTGCCGAAAGGCTTCTCTGAAGGAAAATCTGCAGATGAATTTATGGCAATGTTGCCGCAGCTTGATGAAGAGTTTAAAACTCGTGTTTCCACCGCTAAAGCTGAAGGCAAAGTACTGCGTTATGTTGGAAAAATTTGTGAAGGTAAATGTAAAGTATCTATTGTTGCAGTCGATCAGAATAATCCACTTTATAAAGTGAAAGATGGTGAAAATGCTTTGGCATTTTATACTCGTTATTACCAACCTATCCCACTTTTATTACGTGGTTATGGCGCTGGCAATGCAGTTACTGCGGCAGGTATCTTTGCAGATATTTTAAGAACATTACAACATTAATAAGGATTTCAGATGTTAAGAATTTACGCCCCTGCATCTAGCGCGAATATTAGCGTAGGTTTCGATACTTTAGGTGCTGCGATCTCTCCTATTGATGGTTCTTTGTTAGGTGATGTGGTTCAAATAGAATCTATTTCAAGTGGTTTTGAGTTAGAAAGTGCGGGCTATTTTGTTCGTAAATTACCGAAAGAACCACAAAAAAATATTGTTTACCAAGCTTATGTGCTATTTAGCGAGCAATTAAAATTACGTGGAGCAAATGTGAAGCCTTTGCGTTTAACGCTCGAAAAAAATATGCCTATTGGCTCTGGTTTAGGCTCTAGTGCTTGTTCTATTGTTGCTGCATTAGTGGTATTAAATCAGTTTCATAATGAACCTTTTTCGAAAATGGAATTGCTTGAAATGATGGGCGAATTGGAAGGGCGTATTTCTGGTTCAATCCATTATGATAATGTCGCACCTTGCTATCTTGGCGGTGTGCAATTTATGGTGCAATCGCTCGGCAATATTTGTCAAAAGCTTCCATTTTTTGATAATTGGTATTGGGTGTTGGCGTATCCAGGAATTGAAGTTTCTACTGCTGAAGCTCGTGCAATTTTACCGAAAAGCTATACTCGACAAGACGTGATTGCCCATGGTCGTCATTTGGGGGGCTTTGTACATGCTTGCCATACCCATCAGGAAAACCTTGCCGCGATTATGATGAAAGATGTTATTGCCGAGCCTTATCGTGAATCTCTGCTACCTAATTTTGCTGAAGTAAAACAAGCTACGCGAGACTTAGGTGCACTTGCCACTGGTATTTCAGGCTCAGGGCCAACAATTTTCTCCATTGCTCCTGATTTACAAAATGCAATTAAACTTTCAACTTATTTAGAGAATCATTATTTACAAAATAATGAAGGTTTTGTGCATGTATGTAAGGTCGATAACGAAGGCGCAAGAGAAATTAAATAAGCATAATTTAAATAGATAAAATTAAATTAAAAACGGATTAAATATGAATTTATACAATATCAAACATCCCGAAGAACAAGTCACTTTTTCTCAGGCTGTTCGTCAAGGTCTTGGACGGGATCAAGGTTTATTCTTTCCTGAAGTTATTCCTCAACTTAATAACATTGATGAATTACTTGAATTACCTCTTATTAAGCGTAGCCAAAAAATTTTAGGTGCATTAATTGGTGAAGAATTACCGAAAGCAACGTTAGACGAGATGGTGAGAAATGCATTCACTTTCACCGCACCGTTAGAAAAAGTTGACGATAATATTTATGCACTTGAATTATTTTATGGTCCCACATTGGCATTTAAGGACTTTGGGGGCCGTTTTATGGCTCAGGCGCTTGCAGCAGTTCGTGGGGATGGCAAAATTACTATTTTAACGGCAACGTCTGGCGATACTGGGGCGGCTGTAGCACATGCGTTTTATGGATTAGAAAATATTAATGTAGTTATCCTTTATCCAAAAGGAAAAATCAGCCCATTACAAGAAAAGCTATTCTGTACTTTAGGTGGGAATATTCGTACAGTTGCGATTAATGGCGATTTCGATGCATGTCAGGCTTTAGTTAAGCAAGCCTTTGATGATGTTGAATTGCGCCAAACTATTGGACTCAACTCTGCAAATTCTATTAATATCAGCCGATTATTAGCTCAAGTTTGTTATTACTTTGAGGCTGTAGCGCAATTGCCAAAAGAAAAACGTGATAATGTTGTGGTTTCTGTGCCAAGTGGTAATTTTGGTAACTTAACTGCAGGATTAATCGCAAAAACATTAGGCTTGTCAATAAAACGCTTTGTTGCCTCAACAAACGCAAATGATACAGTGCCACGTTATTTGAAATCGGGAAATTGGGATCCTAAAATGACAGTTGCAACCCTTTCTAATGCAATGGATGTAAGTCGCCCAAATAACTGGCCAAGAGTGGAAGAATTGTTTAAACGAAATGGTTGGGATTTAACTGATTTAGGTTCGGGTATGCTAAGTGATAGTGAAACAGAAGATACCTTAAAAGCGATGCAGGCAAAAGGTTATTTATGTGAACCTCACGGTGCGATAGCTTACCAAGTGTTGAAAGATCAACTTAAAGCGGGTGAAACAGGAATCTTCCTATGTACAGCGCATCCTGCAAAATTTAAAGAATCTGTAGAACGTATTCTTGGTATTCAGTTACCATTGCCAGAAGCTCTAGATAAACATAATCAACTGCCATTGCTTTCTGATGAAATGGATAATGATTTTGCACAACTACGGGCTTACTTATTGAAGTAATAAAGTGCGGTAAATTTTTATTGTATTTTGGATAGCGCTTGATATTTAAGCGCTATTTTATTTTTGAAAAATAGGGGAAGTATAATGATAGTGGGGCCTTATATTAATGCGGCAGCAATTATTACTGGCGCATTAATCGGTGCAATGATTGGTGGAAAATTACCAGAACGATTACGAGTTAATTTAACATTAATTTTTGGTTTGTGTTCAATGTGTATGGGAATAGTAATGCTTTCTAAAGTAGAAAGTATGCCAGCAATGGTTTTATCTATACTGATTGGAACAATTATTGGTGAAATCATCTTGCTTGAAAATGGTATTAATAAATTGGCTAGCTATGCTAAAAGTCTAGTAGAACGGGTATTTCCTTCTGCCCCTAAAGGGATTAGTCATGATGAATTTTTAGGAAAATTTGTGGCTCTTGTGATTCTTGCTTCTTTTAGTGGAACTGGAATCTTTGGTGCAATGAATGAAGGCATGACAGGGGACCCAAGCATCTTAATCATAAAATCTTTCTTGGACTTTTTCACTGTAATGATTTTTGCAACAACATTAGGTTATGCGGTGACAACAATTTTTATCCCACAAACCGTATTACAATCTATTTTGGCATATTCAGCAGTATTTATTATCCCTTTTGTCACACCTGAAATGCGTGCTGATTTTGGCGCTGTAGGTGGAGTGTTGATGATTGCTACAGGTTTTCGAATTTGCAATATTCAAATTTTCCACGTAGCAAATATGCTACCGGCACTTTTTTTAGCAATGCCGATTTCTCATCTTTGGCAAAGTTTTTTTTAATAGAGAAGAAAAATAGCTATAAATTTATTTATAGCTATTTTTTATTTCTATTTTTTAGTTGATTTTATTTCAGATATTTCTCTACTATAATTTACACAAATAATTTGTGCGGCATTATAAAGTGTAGTATCAGGCATTAGGCGTAAAGTATGTTTTTTTTGCTTTTTAGGGGCTGCACGTACGCCTTCGCCCCAAAATTCATCGTAGAAGTCAGTACGGACTTGGGTTAAGTGATAGTTTTGGCAATTTAATATTTTATATTGTCGAACAGAACGGGCATAACGTTTAGTTTCTGGATAAACAAATAAACCTTTATCTAAGTTAATCACTGCATCAAAATGGACAATTTGAGGTTCTTCATTATCAACCCAAATTGAACTAGTATCGATATAGTAATTTATATCTTTCACTAGACGAACATAGCCATTTCTAATTTCTGTTGGTGTTGCGAGTTTTACATCTTGTTGTATTGGATTTTGTTTAGGATGAATAGAACAAGCGCTAAGTAACCCAAATGATAATA
This sequence comes from Haemophilus sp. CCUG 66565, assembly GCF_001679495.1. Classification (NCBI taxonomy): domain Bacteria; kingdom Pseudomonadati; phylum Pseudomonadota; class Gammaproteobacteria; order Pasteurellales; family Pasteurellaceae; genus Haemophilus; species Haemophilus sp. CCUG 66565. The sequence continues at coordinate 98,809 of NZ_LZOX01000001.1, forward strand.
TTAAAATCAGTTTTTTCATTATTCACTCCTTATGTTAGCTGATATTCATTCTAGAATTTTACAGTGTGCCCATAACCTTCTAGAATTGTTTTAATATGCTCCAACGATTCTTTGGTTGGCGGTAATACATCTTCAAGCTCATAATCTAACCCAAGGGTTTTCCATTTATGCGCACCTAATCGATGATAAGGAAGAAGTTCAACTTTTTCAATATTGGTCATACCTTCAATAAATTGACCTAATAAATGCACATCGTGATCGCTATCGGTATAACCAGGAACAACAACATAACGAATCCATGTACGTTGATTACGTTTTTGCAAATATTTTGCAAATTCAAGGGTACGTTTATTTGGTACCCCAATAAGATTTTGATGAACTTGATCATTAAGCTCTTTTAAATCGAGTAAAACAAGATCTGTTACATCTAATAATTCATCAATAATATGATCATAATGACGTACAAAACCATTTGTATCTAAGCAAGTATTAATCCCTTCTTCTTTACAAGCACGGAACCAATCACGCACAAACTCAGCTTGTAACACAGCCTCGCCACCAGATGCAGTAACACCACCGCCAGTAGCATTCATAAAATGGCGATAAGTCACGACTTCTTTCATTAAATCTTCGACACTGATCTCTTTACCACCTTCAAGATCCCAAGTATCACGATTGTGGCAATATTTACAGCGCATCAAGCAGCCTTGCATAAATAAAATAAAACGAATACCTGGCCCATCTACAGTGCCACAAGATTCAAAAGAGTGAATTCTTCCAAGAACTGACATACATAGATTTCCTAAAATTAGATATAGCTAAATTTTACCAAAGATTTGGTCTATAAAAAATGAGCCTGATTTAAATCAGGCTCATAATTAAAATATATTTATCAAAGTGCGGTCATTATTCGCTGACTTTTTGAAAGGTTTGCACCACTGGCGCTTGTTCACAATACTCGACCAATACAGGTACAATTGAGGTAAAGTGTGGCGTTGCAAAATGTTGTTCTAAATCGGCTTTGCTTTTCCATTGCTCAATAAAAACATAATGATTAGCCTGCTCGCTATTTTGTTGTAATTCATAAGATACGCATCCTGTTTCTTGACGAGTATGCTTAATTAATTCTTGGCATTGAGTTAGAAAATCATTAATTTTGTCCGCTTTTACTGAAAATTGGGCAATAACTGTTAGCATAATTTGCTCTCCTATATAAAAATAAACCACTCACAAAACTATTCTGTGAGTGGTTTATATTAAAACATAATTTTATTTACTTAGAAAGACTCAGTAAATGTACGAGTTACGACGTCTTGTTGTTGCTCTTTAGTTAAAGAGTTGAAACGTACTGCGTAACCAGATACACGGATAGTCAATTGTGGATATTTATCCGGATTTTCCATTGCGTCTAACAACATTTCACGGTTTAACACATTCACATTTAAGTGTTGACCACCTTCAACTGTTGCTTCGTGGTGGAAGTAACCATCCATTAAGCCAGCAAGATTACGGCGTTGTGCTTCGGCATCTTTACCTAACGCATTTGGTACGATTGAGAAGGTATAAGAAATACCATCTTTCGCGTAAGCAAATGGAAGTTTAGCTACAGAAGTTAATGATGCTACCGCACCTTTTTGGTCACGACCGTGCATTGGGTTTGCACCTGGTCCGAATGGCGCACCAGCACGACGACCATCTGGGGTGTTACCAGTTTTCTTACCATAAACCACGTTAGAAGTAATGGTTAATACAGATTGTGTAGGCACTGCATTGCGGTAAGTTTTAAGTTTTTGAATTTTCTTCATGAAACGTTCAACTAAGTCACAAGCGATGTCATCAACACGGTTATCGTTGTTACCATATTGTGGATATTCACCTTCGATTTCAAAGTCGATTGCTACGTTAGTTGCAACAACATTGCCATCTTTATCTTTGATGTCGCCACGAACTGGTTTAACTTTCGCATATTTGATTGCTGAAAGTGAGTCAGCCGCAACAGAAAGACCTGCGATACCACAAGCCATGGTACGGTATACATCACGGTCATGTAATGCCATTAATGCTGCTTCGTATGAATATTTATCGTGCATATAGTGGATTACGTTTAAGGCAGTCACATATTGTTTTGCCAACCAATCCATAAAGCTATCCATACGGGTCATGACTGTATCGAAATCTAATACTTCATCAGTAATTGGTGCAGTTTTCGGACCTACTTGCATACCTAATTTTTCATCGATACCGCCGTTGATTGCGTATAACAATGTTTTCGCTAAGTTTGCACGTGCACCGAAGAATTGCATTTGTTTGCCCACAACCATTGGTGATACACAACATGCGATTGCGTAGTCATCATTGTTGAAGTCTGGACGCATTAAATCATCGTTTTCGTATTGAACTGATGAGGTATCAATCGATACTTTCGCACAGAAACGTTTGAAGTTTTCAGGTAATTGTTCAGACCAAAGAATAGTTAAGTTTGGTTCTGGAGAAGTACCCATGTTGTAAAGAGTGTGTAAAATACGGAATGTATTTTTGGTTACTAATGTACGACCGTCTAACCCCATACCTGCGATGGTTTCAGTTGCCCACATTGGGTCACCTGAGAATAATTGATCGTATTCAGGTGTACGTAAGAAACGAACCATACGGAGTTTCATGACTAAGTGGTCAACTAATTCTTGCGCTTCAGTTTCAGTAATTTTACCTGCTTGTAAATCACGTTCGATATAGATATCGATAAAGGTTGCAGTGCGACCGAATGACATTGCCGCACCATTTTGTGATTTGATTGCAGCAAGATAAGCAAAGTACATCCATTGAATGGCTTCTTGAGCATTAGTCGCTGGGTTAGAAATATCATAACCATAGCTTGCAGCCATTTGTTTTAATTGGCCTAATGCACGGTGTTGTTCTGCGATTTCTTCACGTAAACGGATAGTTGCTTCTAGATTTACGCCCTCTTCTAAGTCTTTTTGTAAAGAAGTGAATTGTGCGTATTTATCTTTCATTAAGAAGTCAACACCATAAAGTGCTACACGACGGTAGTCACCGATGATACGACCACGACCATAAGCATCTGGAAGACCAGTTAATACACCAGATTTACGGCAACGTAAAATATCTGGCGTATAAACATCGAATACACCTTGGTTGTGGGTTTTACGGTATTCAGTGAAGATTTTTTTCACTTCAGGATCTAATTCACGACCGTAAATTTTGCATGACCCTTCCACCATTTTGATACCACCAAATGGCATAATGGCACGTTTTAAAGGCTCATCAGTTTGAAGACCAACGATTTTTTCTAAGTCTTTGTTAATATAACCTGGTGCGTGAGAAGTAATTGTTGAAGGCGTATGCTCGTCAAAATCTAATGGCGCATGTGTGCGGTTTTCAACTTTGATTCCTTCCATTACAGTCTCCCAAAGTTTTGTTGTCGCTTCAGTTGGACCCGCTAAGAAAGAATCATCACCTTCATATGGGGTGTAGTTTTTTTGGATAAAGTCACGTACATTGACATTTTCTTGCCAATCACCACCAGTAAAACCAGCCCACGCTAATTTTTGCGCTTCATTAAGTTCTGACATAGTCATTTCCTTTGTTAATTAATAAATAAGTAAATAAATCTTTAATGCGTTTTGGTTAAATAACGTTGGAATACACCCATGCAAATTGCCCCGCCGACAATATTTCCCAACGTTACGGGAATTAAATTCTTCACAATGAAATGATACAAATCTAAATCTGCGTATTTCATCGGATCAACGCCGATTTGTTGCCAAAATTCAGGAGTACTAAAATGTGCAGTAATAATTCCCATCGGAATCATAAACATATTAGCCACACAGTGTTCAAATCCTGACGCAACAAACAAACCAATCGGCATAATCATAATAAAAGCTTTGTCTGTAACAGTCTTACCAGAATAAGACATCCAAATCGCCACACATACCATAATGTTGCATAAAATACCTAGATTAAATGCTTCAAACCACGTGTGATGAATTTTATGTTGGGCGGTTGCAAGAATTGTTAAACCCCATTGGCCATTTGCTGCCATGGTTTGCCCCCCAAACCAAATCACTGCAGCAATAAATAAACCGCCCACAAAGTTACCTAAATATACGACAATCCAATTTCGGATCATTTGCGTTGTGGTTATCTTACCACCAACACGGGCAACTAAGGTTAAAGTAGAAGAGGTGAATAATTCAGATCCTAATATCACCACCATAATCACACCTAATGAGAATACTAACCCACCCACTAATTTGGTCAGCCCCCAAGGTGCTCCGGCACTAGCAGCTTGTGTTGTCGTGTAAAATACAAAAGCTAAAGCAATACAAGCTCCAGCACTAATGCCAGACATAAACGATAAAAATGGACGTTTATTTGCTTTATAAGTAGCTGTACTTTCTGCATAATCCGTTGCTTCAACAGGTGTGAGCGCAACAGAAGACAGTTTTTGAATTTCTGATGCCATAATCAAACTCCAAATATTAAAAAAGTTGATGAAAATTTAATACTTCTAATATGTTTACAACTTCAAATACTTCTACCACCGAGGACATTTTACTCTTTTAATTTTTCATTTCAAAGAAATGCTACGATTTATTCTAACAAAATTTGATATTTTGCAAGATTTTTTCAGATAAAATAACCATAACTCTTTAGTGATAGTTTTTAGGTAAAAAAATAACCGCACTTTTATCAAAAAAGACAAAAGTGCGGTTAGTTTTCTGGTTATTTTAGCAATACTCAGGACACATTAAGGTACAATATAATGAGGTATAAAATGGCTATCATTACCCGTCACTGCAGTAAAATCTTCGCGTAATCCCATACCGCAAGCCACATCACCCACAACCCAAGAGCCGATAATGGGATACATTCCATCAAAACTCGGCAATTCAAATTTTTGTTGATAAACATAACCTGAATTACCATAAAACGTAGAATGTTCGCTTCCTTTCGCTGCAAATTCTACACCATTGTTTTTCTCATAATAGAAGACATTGGCACCTTCTCGACCTAACAATGGTTTTTTCACCCACATTGATAAATCTTTTGGTAATTCGAAGGGCGTAAAATAAGCTGGCAATAAATTCGGATGATTAGGATAACGCGCCCAAAGTTTTGCCAATAGCGCTTTATTACTTAATAGCATTTTCCATGCTGGTTCAATAAATCGTGTTTCAGCCGTTGTAATATGGCGAGCAAACTCAGCATGGCTTAGCCATTCCAGCGGATACAATTTAAATAACATTTCAATAGGCTGATCATTTAAATCTACAAATTTTTTTGTTTCGCTGTTATAGCCAATATCTTCCACTGCTAATTGATGAATATTCCAACCCGCGTTATAAGCCACATCAGCTAAATAATCCACATTGCCCCAATCTTCACGGCCAGCATCTTGCATGGCACTCAAATGGAAATCTGTTTTACCACTTTGTTGTTTCAAAAATTGGAAATGTTTAATTAATTCTTCGTGAATCCAGTTGAACTGATCACGGTGTTTCAAGCCCTCAATTTGCTCCAACCACTGCCATTGAACAACGGCAGCCTCCAACAAAGATGTTGGCGTATCGGCGTTATATTCAAACATTTTAAGGTTTTCGCCATCATAGCCGAAATCAAAGCGTCCATATAAATAAGGATCTTGATTACACCAAGAGCTTTCAATAAGCTGTTTTTGCAACTCCGTAAAACGGTAATTTTCATAATCGCCTTTTTTAATTTCATCCGCCGCAAAATCTAAACACATTGAATGTAATTCATTAGTTGTATCCTCAATGCGATCAATTTCCGCTAAGGTAAATTCATAGGCGACATTATCAGACCAATAATGAGATCCATCACTGGAAGGCAAGTTATAATAATCAAACCCAACATTAAGTAGCTGTTGCACCATATCTGGTCGAGTAGGAAACCCTGTTACACGTTTCATTTAGCCCCCACTGCTACGATTAGTATTATTTGGGCTACTAAAACCACCACGAGATACAGGTTTGCTATTCATGCTTCCTGCATTTCCTTTCACTAGCATTGGTTTTCCAACAGAACGATTTGTTTGCGGTTGCACAACTTGCCCTGTTGGCGTGGTGACAGCTCGATTTCCAGGATGATAACTTGGGCCAAGGAAACTACTAATTGCACGAGCCGCCATATACCCCATAACTCCACCAGCAATCGCGGCCCCTAAAGAAGGATCGGTACTTTCAGCTTTTGCAGTCGATTCGACATTGTTCTCGCTTTGATTCGCTTGTGCATTATTTTCAGCTGGATTTTTTACCGCACTTTCTGCATTACCATTATCACGAATATTTAAACCAAGCCCCTGTTGTGGTGTGGTTTCAGTTTTCTGAGTACTCTCGGTATTTTTATTTGCCTCACAAAGCTCAATTTTTTTCCAATCCGCTAAACAATCATCTAAAGACTGATACACATCACGTTGTACTTGTTCTTCTGAACAGCCTCCTAATAAGGCCACAATAGATAAACTAACTAAAATCTGATTTTTCTTTTTCATTGTTCTCAATTTTTATCGAATGGTTTTCACGCCTAGCCATTGCTCGGCCTGTTTATTGGTAATTTCTTCACGAGTCCACATACTCATTAAATCTGGTTGTGGATATTTATTGCTGTTATAGCCGACTAAACGAGCAAAATCAAATACGGCATGAGGATAGCCATTAATAAGCAACAATGCTAAATAACCACTCTCATCCCAACAAATTTCAAGTTTGCGCGCTTCATGATGATTAGAGGTTGAATCAACATTATACACATGCAACATATCAACTATCGGTTGAGCATTTTGACGCATATCAAGTGCATAAAAATAGCCCGTTTCACCGTCATCTTCAAACATTACAGCAAAATGCTCAAATACCGTAGAATGCGTTCCCACTTGCTTTGGCGTTCCTAAAAAGAGTTCATCCTCTAAAGTTAAATGTAACATAATCTTTCCTAATCAAATTGTGTAATCCAATGGCAACTATTATATGCTTGAAAACAAAGCTCTACTTGAGCTTTCGTATTTTTTGCATCATTCATTGGTGGAAGTTTATCCAAGGAAAAATAAGCAGACTCCAACGTTTCACTGTTCTTCTTAAATTCACCTGACAATCTTTCACACATAATAAAAGCCTTCTGTACACGATGAGCCAAAGGTGGATAGTTATGCTTATGCTGGTCGTGGATTGCAATAATAAAAGTTGGCTTCACATCAAGCCCTGCTTCCTCATACACCTCTTTTACTGTATTACTATGAAGTGTCTCCAATACATCAACCCATCCCCCAGGCAATGACCAAAGTCCATCATTTTCTAGCACTAACAAAATTTTATCGTCTTGAAAAATCGCTGCCCGAGTATCTATTTTTGGAGTTTGGTAGCCATCCTCATTACAAAAAAGATTTTTAACCGTTTCTTTTGGTATTGCCATTTTATGGCTAATCATTTCAGCTGCTAAATCTCGAAGACGCTCATAGCGTTCTATATCATAAATATTTTTACAATAAGCCAAGCCACTTTGTGCAATACTTTGAATTTCAATCGCCCAAGATAACCAAGGTTCAGTAAGCAATGAATTAGATTGAGTATTCATAAAAACTCCCTAAAAAAACACCGCACTTTTATACAAAGTGCGGTGAGATTTTACAGTAAATTCAGCGTGAATTACGCTTGACCTTTAACCGCTTTTAAGCCTGGGAATGCTGCTGGAGTACCCGCGCGTTCTAATGCTTCTTCAATACGGATTAATTGGTTGTATTTCGCAATACGGTCAGAACGGCTCATAGAACCAGTTTTGATTTGACCTGCTGCTGTACCAACCGCTAAATCAGCGATGGTTGCATCTTCGGTTTCACCAGAACGGTGAGAGATCACAGCGGTGTAACCTGCATCTTTAGCCATTTTGATTGCGGCTAAAGTTTCAGTTAAAGAACCGATTTGGTTGAATTTGATTAAGATAGAGTTCGCGATACCTTTTTCGATACCTTCTTTTAAGATTTTAGTGTTAGTTACGAATAAGTCGTCGCCCACTAATTGAACTCGGTCGCCTAACACTTTAGTTTGGTATGCAAAACCTTCCCAGTCAGATTCATCTTGACCATCTTCGATAGACACAATTGGGTATTGTTTAGTTAATTCTTCAAGATAGTGTGTGAACTCTTGAGAAGTGAATGAACGGCCTTCGCCTTTCATTTCGTATTTGCCAGTTTCTTTGTTGTAGAACTCAGAAGATGCGCAGTCCATCGCTAAAGTAACGTCTTTACCTAATACATAACCTGCTTTTTCTACAGCTTCTTTGATACATGCTAAAGCGTCTGCGTTAGATGCTAAGTTAGGTGCGAAACCACCTTCGTCACCAACTGCTGTGCTCATGCCTTTAGATTTTAATACTTTAGCAAGGTTGTGGAATACTTCAGCACCGATACGAAGTGCTTCACGTAATGTTTTCGCACCAACTGGTTGAATCATGAATTCTTGGATATCCACGTTGTTGTCGGCGTGTTCACCACCGTTGATGATGTTCATCATTGGTAATGGCATAGAGTAAACGCCTGGCGTGCCGTTTAATTCTGCGATGTAAGCGTAAAGTGGTAAACCTTTAGACGCTGCAGCTGCTTTTGCGTTTGCTAAAGATACCGCTAGGATAGCGTTTGCACCAAAGTTAGATTTGTTTTCAGTACCGTCTAAATCGATCATGATTTGGTCGATTTCAGCTTGGTTAGATGCATCTTTACCAAGAATTGCTTCAGCAATTGGGCCATTTACTGCTGCTACAGCTTTTAATACGCCTTTACCCAAGAAACGAGATTTGTCACCATCGCGCAATTCTAATGCTTCGCGAGAACCAGTTGATGCACCAGATGGAGCCGCAGCTAAACCAACAAAACCACCTTCTAAGTGAACTTCAGCTTCAACAGTTGGATTACCGCGTGAGTCGATGATTTCGCGACCAATCACTTTAACGATTTTTGCCATTTTTATTTTCCTCAATTAAGTTAATTAAAACGGGTTAGGCGAGCCTAAAACAGGCGATATGATAAAGCTATTTTGAGATTTTGTCTTGTAAAAAATGCGTATGCTTTGATCTTTATCTATTTTTACAAAATAAAAGAGCGGTGAAAAAATTCGTTGTTTCTCACCGCTATTTTTACTCTAATTTAATCCATTACTTCAAAGATTGTTTGTGATTTTCATAAGCTGCTTTTACAAAGCCTGCAAACAACGGATGACCATCACGAGGCGTAGAAGTAAATTCTGGATGGAATTGGCAAGCGACAAACCAAGGATGATTTGGCACTTCGATAATTTCTACCAATTTTTTATCTGCAGATAAACCCGTTACTTTTAATCCTGCTTTTTCAATTTGTGGAAGCAAGGTATTGTTCACTTCATAGCGATGACGATGACGTTCTTCAATAGTTTCTTTGCCATAAAGCTCGCGAGCACGACTACCAGACACCAAATGACATTGCTGTGCGCCTAAACGCATTGTTCCACCAAGATCAGATTCATCGGTACGTACTTCTGTATTACCATCTGCATCTTGCCATTCCGTGATTAATGCAACCACAGGTTGTTCACAATCTTTATCAAACTCAGATGAATTTGCTTTAGTTAAACCTGCTACATTACGAGCATATTCAATCAACGCGATCTGCATACCTAAGCAAATGCCCAAGTAAGGGATTTTGTTTTCACGTGCATATTGTGCGGTACGAATTTTACCTTCCACACCACGATAACCGAATCCACCAGGAACAAGAATGCCATCAATGCCTTTTAATACTTCAACACCTTTGGTTTCAACATCTTGGGAATCAATATATTTAATGTTAACGCTTAAACGGTTCGTTAAACCTGCATGTTTCAATGCTTCATTTACAGATTTATAGGCATCGGGTAACTCAGTATATTTACCCACCATCCCAATGGTCACTTCACCCACTGGATTGGCTTGTTTGTAAAGCACTTGCTCCCATTCAGAAAGATCCGCTTCAGGGCAAGTTAAACGGAAACGTTCACAGACAAAATCATCTAAACCTTGAGATTTTAATAATGCTGGGATTTGATAAATAGAATTTACATCTTTTAATGAAATGACGGCGCGTTCTGGAACGTTACAGAATAAAGCAATTTTCGCGCGTTCATTTGGCGGAATCATACGATCTGAACGACAAATCAACACATCAGGTTGAATACCAATAGAAAGCAATTCTTTTACAGAATGTTGAGTTGGTTTAGTTTTTACTTCACCCGCCGTTGGAATATAAGGCACTAAAGTTAAGTGCATAAATAACGTATGTTCACGACCAACTTGAACGGCTAATTGACGTAATGCTTCTAAGAATGGAAGTGATTCAATATCCCCAACGGTACCGCCCACTTCAACAATCACAACATCGTGACCTTGAGCACCAGCAATAACGCGATCTTTAATTTCATTGGTAATATGTGGAATCACCTGAATTGTTGCACCAAGATAATCGCCACGACGCTCTTTACGTAATACTTCAGAATAAATTTTACCTGTAGTGAAGTTATTACGTTTAGTCATTTTCGTGCGGATAAAACGCTCATAGTGACCTAAATCTAAATCTGTTTCTGCACCATCTTGAGTGACGAAAACTTCCCCATGTTGGGTTGGGCTCATCGTACCTGGATCCACATTAATATATGGATCTAATTTCATAATGGTTACGTTTAAACCACGAGCTTCTAAAATTGCCGCCAATGATGCTGCCGCAATGCCTTTACCTAACGATGAAACCACACCGCCAGTGACGAAAATATAATTTGTAGCCATAGGGAACCTAATCTGTATTGGGATATAAATGATTATAGCTAATCATCTTACAGACAAAATCAACCGAAAGTGCGGTCAAAAATCGAAGATAACTAGCTATCAAAGACGGGACGGTAGTTTACCTGATTTAGAAAATTATCTCAATGAAAACCCTGAGAAAAAAGAAAACCATCAAAAGATGGTTTTCAAATTATTTTAATTAAAAAGGTTGTTTCTATATTATTTATGAATGCAAATTATAAATCAATATGTTGTGTTTATTTTAGATATTTGTTAATGTAAATGCGTAAAATAAAGCCCTAAAAGATTTAGAGTGATATTTTTACAATATGAAGTATAGTATTTGAATCTGACTATTTGTCTTATTTTACTTCTATTCTTTTCCCGATATCTTTGTTAAAAACGGATTTGCAGGAAAAAGCTCAAGTGCTTGATCACACGGCAAGAGAGCAAATTCGCTTGTTTTCCTCCCAAATTGACCAAACAAGTTGTACAGGCAAAGTGCGTTTCGGTTGTAAAATCCAGCTAAAATCACGCTCGGTACACCAGCCCTAGCCTTAATCAAACTGATCGAAATGCAAGTCCAAACCACCTTGCTTTTGAGTGTAGTCAATTTGAACACCGATGTAACCGCCTTTGTGATGGTGGTCAATCACAATAAACAAACAGAACGCCACCTGATTAGCTTAGGCGAAGTCAATTGAGGTAGGGCAGAAATTCTATCAGGCTTGGAAATCGGAGAACAAGTGGTGAAAAAGGCTGGAGAGTTGATTAACGAAGGAGATCGAGCTGAGCCGATTGTGAAGTAACAAGGAATATACACAATAGAAAGGATATGTTGAGTATAGATACGCTGCTAATTTTTCAGGCACTTTGAAAAGTGCGGTAGGATTTTCACGAAATTTTGTGATTGTAAAAATTTTGTAAAATTCTACCACTTGCAGTAGAAATGTTTTTTTGTTGAGCATAATATCGTGCCAGATGTGGAAATGAAAAATGTGTAAGATATCAATACTGTTTATAGGCGTATATGAAATCGCTTGGTGATTGATGTGGGAAGTTTGAAGGGGTAAAAATCCATTTTGTGCGAGAAAAACATCGTTTTCAGAGTTAGAAACGGTGTTTTTGACTATCTATGGATTATCACAATACCACAATATCACTTATTTTTAGACTGAGGTAATTGACATGAGTAAAGATTTTGACCAAATTTCAAAAAAAACAAATTATTTTTTCAATATAAAATATATTATTGTGCATGATGATGAATATTCTTATGTTGATGTTCTGGAAAAAATTTTAAATTTTCCTTGGGATGTAAGAGAGATATTTGAAAATAGTAGTGATACAATACACAATTGCATAAAACAAGGGGTTATCAACCCAAATTACATTTTTATTCACAAAAGAGATACTCAGAAAATAGAGGAAGAATACAATAATCACCTTTTCTGCCTAATCATAAGAATGGATAATTCTCATAATTTAGGAGAGCCTAAAAGTAGACTAATAGAATTTATATTAAGAACACAAGGTAAATTTTATCATACTATTTCAGAATTAGATATTGTAAATTTTGATCAAGTTTGTAAAAATTTTAATATTAATTCCTGGATTATAAAGAGAGTTCATGACTTTACAAAGTTAATCTCTTATAAGCTTATCGATATTAATTCTTTACTTTCTGGAAAGATAAGCCATTTAAATAAAAAAGAGCAAGAAATCTTAGTTAAATCCATGCAGTTAATGGAGCAGTTTAACCAAAGTAATTTTAATATAATTGATAATGAAAAAAGTGTTAGTTTAAATGATCTTTTTGCAAATAAGAGTTTATTTTCTTTATCGAGACCTGAAATACATGAAGGGTTAATATTTCATTTATTTGAACATAAATATTATTATTACGGGAAGTACTCAAAGGATTTTGAGTTAACAAAAGATGTCAGAAAATTAGCATACTCAAAATTTGAAAATCAAACTATTAAAGATTTAAAAGATAGATTATTGTTTCCTTTATTTTATGCAAGAATAAATAATTTTTTATTTTTCTCATTGGATTACAATATCAACTATATTAGACAAGAAGTTAATATAATTTCTACACATTGCAGAAATGATGGTGAAAATAGAAAATCATTATCTCATTTGATAACAAGTCTAGATAAAAAAATGAAGGGTTATGATGGGATTATATCTTTAATAGACTTTCTTAAAGATAAAAATGTAAATTTTCATTTAAAACTATATAGTTCTTTACCTATTGGCTGGTTAAATATCAATGGTTGCCCATTGGCTTTAAAGCATTATTATAGCTTGTTACCTAGGCATGAATATAAATTATCCATGCCCAAGACCCTGGTTATGATAAAAAAAGAACCTTTAAAAATTCTTATCATTAGAAGTTTTGATAAAAATGACCCATTAAAGAATTTGATGGAGAATACCTTAAATATAAGACCTAAATCAAGCGAACAGATAAGTGATAAAATCACGCAGATGATAAATAGTAATACCGATTATTTAGAAGAATCTACTAATTTGAGAGATTTTACAGATAAAATAAGCAACTTAAAAGATAAGGATTTATATGCAATATATAGATTTGTAGATGTTTGTTCTGAAGACGATTTGGTATCTACATTAAATCAAGCTACTGAAAGTATTTTAATATTTGATTGTCATGGCAAAAAAATTGATGATAAAGGCAACTACGGATTGTATTTATATGGAAAAGCCGTTAATCTCAATGATTTGAGAGATAAAATTAAGAAATTACCTCCAATTGTAATATTTAGTACTTGTGATAGTTTCCCATTAAATGCTAATCAAGAAACATCTCCAGCACAAAGTGTGATAAATTTAGGTGCTTACGTTTCTATTGGTACTTATTTACCCATCAATGGAAAACAAGCTAGTATTGCAATCTATAGATTAATACATAGATTGCAACAATATGTTGATATAACCATTAACATTTCGGGTAAAGTAAGTTTTATTAATGTTTTTCAAGGCTGGTTTATTATGGAATATGTTCGAGAGGTATTATTTACTATGATAGATGATAATTTAACATCAAAAGAAATTGCTTTTTTAAAAATACTTCTTGAAATAAATTGTCTTATAAACCCTTTACAACCTAACTGGTTTGATAAATTTTTAGAAGTTTTAAAAGAAAATATAGAATCCTTTTCTACAAAGGATGATGTTATTTCTTATTTGAGTAAAAATATAGCTTTGACAGATTCCATGAAGTATATCTGTGTTGGATTTCCTGAAAAAGTTTGGATATCAAATAATGAAAGTGAATTTAATAAAGATATTTATGATGTTATTCAAGTATAAGTGTTTGTGCTTGATATGCTGCTCAAGGTAGCATGTTGCCTATTTGCCATATTATAAAAATGAGCAATTTGTAAACCTTTGCACCTATGATTTACTCTATAACAGAGCGGTCAGACTTTCCCAAAATTTCGCAATCTGCAAACAATTCAGAAAATCTCACCGCTTCCTTTCCTACCCTAATCCCTCACTTAAAATAAGTCTTACAAGTTACTAAAATCACTGATAATTAGTAATTTTAAGTTCTATTATGAATTTCAAAATCTCATCTTGGGTAATTCGTTATCCTATTCCGATTATTATATTATTTTTGCTTTTAACCATTCTTGGTATTCCTACTTTTCAAACCTTGCCGATTAATGCCTATCCTGATATGCGGTTTCCGATGGTGAATATTACGGTGATGCAAACGGGGGCGTCGACAGATGAATTGCTGTAATAAATGTAAAAAAGAGAGCCCTTGTCATTAAAGGGCTCTCTACACGTATATATATTTTATTTGCAGTTATTCTGTATATGATGGAATTCAGAACGGAATATCGTCATCGAATCCGTCCATTGGTGGCTCAGCCTGTGGTGCAGCTTGTTGTGGCGCTGGACGAGATGATTGGTAACTACCACCATTGTTAGTTTGACGAGCTTGGTAAGAGGGTTGTGGTGCAGATCCCATATCACTAGAGTAGTAGCCACCAGCTTGATTACGAGCACCAAGCATTTGCATTACATCACCTTGAATTTCTGTGGTGTAACGATCTTGACCATTTTGATCTTGCCATTTACGCGTTTTTAGACGACCTTCTACATATACTTGAGAGCCTTTGCGTAAATATTCACCACAAATCTCTGCTTGACGACGATAGAATACAATGCGGTGCCATTCCGTTACTTCACGGCGCTCGCCAGTATTGCGGTCATTCCAGCTTTCGCTAGTCGCTACGCTAATATTTGCTACGGCATCGCCATTCGGCATGGTACGAATTTCAGGATCATTGCCTAGATGACCCACAATAATGACTTTATTAACTCCAGCCATAAAAAACCTCATTTTTTATCTAAAAAAGTACGGTTATTTTGCCTGAAATTTTTCAAAAGATCTATATATTTTAACTGGATATTTGCACAGATATTAAAATATGCGATAATGATCGCAGAATTTAAACTTATTTCATCCTTTTGAGTTATTTTATGGAAAATATCGATATTCGCGGGGCCCGAACCCATAACCTGAAAAATATAAATCTAACTATTCCACGCAATAAACTTGTGGTGATCACTGGGCTTTCAGGTTCGGGAAAATCCTCTTTAGCGTTTGATACACTTTATGCAGAAGGGCAGCGCCGCTATGTTGAATCTCTTTCGGCGTATGCCCGTCAGTTTTTATCTTTAATGGAAAAGCCTGATGTGGATTCTATTGAGGGACTTTCCCCTGCAATTTCCATTGAACAAAAATCTACCTCACACAATCCACGTTCTACGGTGGGAACAATTACCGAAATTTATGATTATTTACGTTTATTGTTTGCTCGAGTAGGTGAACCGCGTTGTCCAGATCATGATGTTCCATTAACGGCACAAACGATTAGTCAAATGGTGGACAAAGTATTAAGTTTGCCAGAAGACAGCAAGATGATGTTACTTGCGCCAGTTGTCAAAAATCGAAAAGGTGAACATGTTAAGATTTTAGAAAATATTGCTGCACAAGGTTATATTCGTGCGCGTATTGATGGCGAAATTTGCGATTTATCTGATCCGCCTAAATTAGAGTTACAGAAAAAACATACTATTGAAGTGGTAGTGGATCGCTTTAAAGTGCGGTCAGATTTAGCAACACGTTTAGCGGAGTCTTTTGAAACCGCATTAGAGATTTCAGGTGGCACCGCGATTGTGGCAGATATGGATAATCCGAAAGCGGAAGAATTAGTTTTTTCGGCAAATTTTGCTTGTCCGCATTGCGGTTATTCTGTGCCAGAATTAGAACCTCGTTTATTTTCCTTTAATAATCCAGCCGGAGCTTGCCCTACTTGTGATGGTTTGGGTATGCAACAATATTTTGATGAAGAGCGAGTGGTACAAAATCCAACTATTTCCCTTGCTGGTGGTGCGGTGAAAGGTTGGGATCGTCGTAATTTTTATTATTATCAAATGCTCACCTCATTGGCAAAACATTATAATTTTGATATTGAAGCCCCTTATGAATCTTTACCAAAGAAAATTCAACACATCATTATGCATGGCTCAGGTAAAGAGGAAATTGAATTCCAATATATGAATGATCGGGGGGATGTGGTTATTCGCAAGCATCCTTTTGAAGGTATTTTGAATAATATGGCTCGCCGATATAAAGAAACGGAATCAATGTCGGTGCGTGAAGAATTAGCAAAAAATATTAGCAATCGACCTTGTGCAGACTGTGGAGGATCTCGGTTACGACCAGAAGCGCGTAATGTGTATATTGGAAAAACGAATTTACCGATGATCGCGGAAAAAAGTATTGGTGAAACGCTCGAATTTTTCACCGCACTTTCTTTAACAGGTCAAAAAGCGCAAATTGCGGAAAAAATTCTTAAAGAAATCCGCGAGCGTTTGCAGTTCTTAGTCAATGTTGGTTTGAATTATCTTTCTCTTTCTCGTTCTGCTGAAACTCTTTCAGGTGGTGAAGCACAACGTATTCGCCTTGCTAGCCAAATTGGTGCGGGGCTTGTTGGTGTGATGTATGTATTAGATGAACCTTCTATTGGCTTGCACCAACGTGATAATGAACGCTTACTTAACACATTAATTCATCTGCGTAATCTTGGTAATACGGTAATTGTCGTGGAACACGATGAAGACGCGATTCGTGCTGCTGACCATATTATAGATATTGGGCCTGGTGCTGGCGTGCATGGTGGGCAAGTTATTGCGCAAGGAAATGCCGATGAAATTATGCTGAATCCAAATTCCATCACAGGGAAATTCTTGTCGGGCGCAGATAAAATCGAAATTCCTAAAAAACGCACCGCACTTGATAAGAAAAAATGGCTCAAACTTAAAGGGGCATCAGGCAATAATTTAAAAAATGTAAATTTAGATATTCCCGTTGGCTTGTTTACTTGCGTAAGTGGTGTATCAGGCTCAGGAAAATCAACACTCATTAATGATACTTTATTTCCACTTGCGCAAAATGTGTTAAATCGAGCGGAAAAGACGGATTACGCACCTTATCAATCTATCGAGGGATTAGAGCATTTCGATAAAGTTATTGATATTAACCAAAGCCCTATTGGACGCACGCCACGTTCAAATCCAGCCACTTATACAGGCTTATTTACTCCGATTCGTGAACTTTTTGCAGGAGTGCCAGAGGCGCGTGCGCGTGGTTATAATCCAGGACGTTTTAGCTTTAACGTACGTGGTGGACGCTGTGAAGCTTGTCAGGGCGATGGTGTACTCAAAGTTGAAATGCATTTTTTACCGGATGTTTATGTCCCTTGCGACCAATGTAAAGGTAAACGCTATAATCGCGAAACCTTAGAAATTCGTTACAAAGGTAAAACGATTCATCAAGTTTTAGATATGACGGTGGAAGAGGCTCGCGAGTTTTTTGATGCGATTCCAATGATTGCAAGAAAATTACAAACCTTGATGGATGTGGGATTATCCTATATTCGATTAGGTCAATCTTCTACAACACTTTCAGGCGGTGAAGCGCAGCGCGTTAAGCTAGCTACGGAGCTTTCTAAACGTGATACAGGTAAAACTTTGTATATTCTAGATGAGCCAACGACTGGTTTGCATTTTGCTGATATTAAGCAATTACTTGAAGTACTGCATCGATTACGCGATCAAGGAAATACTATTGTCGTCATTGAACACAATCTTGATGTGATTAAAACGGCAGACTGGATTGTCGATCTTGGCCCTGAAGGGGGAAGCGGTGGCGGACAAATTATTGCTACTGGCACGCCTGAAGAAGTTGCTAAAGTCGAAGGATCTCATACTGCCAGATTCCTTAAACCAATTTTGGAAAAACGTTAAGAAAATAACCGCACTTTGATCTGACGTGCGGTTATTTTTTGATATATTTCTAGCAGAAATTTATCTTTTTGATTCTTATTGTGATTTGTTTGATGTAATGAGGTTATTTAGTATGTGCACGTCTTACAAATAAGAAAGATAAGCTGAATGCCACAACAAACGAAATAACCATTCCTATACTATACATTGCCAAACTGTCCGGTTTGATAGATGGGATACCTAAGAAACCAGCGGCACCCAATGCAATCGCTTTTACGTTAAAGAATGCAATAAATGCACTAGCTAACCCAGAGCCAATCATCGCAGCAATAAATGCTTGGCGGTAACGTAAATTTACGCCAAACATAGCGGGTTCTGTGATACCTAATAATGCAGAAATACCTGAAGGTACAGCTAATCCACGAATTTTGGCATCTTTTAATGCTAAGGCTACACCTAAACAAGCTGCGCCCTGTGCAATATTTGACATTGCTGCAATTGGGAAGATGAATGTTCCTCCAGTTTGTGTGATTTCGGCAAGCAATTGAGTTTCTACTGCGATAAAGGTTTGATGCATACCTGTAATGACAATTGGTGCATATAAAGTACCGAAAATCGCTCCACCAAAGAAACCTAATGTATCATATAACCAAGTTAATCCAGCTGAAATAAGAGAGCCAGCCTCTCGACCAAATGGACCAATTACCGTAAATGCAAGGAAACCCGCAATAAAAAGTGAAAACATTGGGGTGATTAAGTTATCTAAATAAGATGGTATAAATTTACGGAAATTCTTTTCTAATGTTGCTAATACCCAAGCCGAGATAATTGTTGGAATAACTGTTCCTTGATAGCCAACTTTTTCAATTTCAAGACCAAATACATTCCAGTATTTAATATTTCCTTCCATCAATGTTTTTGCATAATTCCAGCCATCAGATAATGAAGGATGGACTAAAAGCATACCTAATGCTGCGCCTAAGAAGGGATTTCCACCAAATTTACGTGTTGCTGAAAAACCAAGTAATACAGGTAAGAATACAAACGGTGCATTTGCAATTGTATTGATGAAATCAACTAAATCAGATATTTCAGGATACTTTGTGACAACAGAATGATTATCCCAAAAGAAACCGATAGAGGTTAGCATTGAATAAAGTCCCATTAATAGACCTCCAGCAACGATAGCTGGAATAATTGGGACAAAAATATCGGCTAAACCTTTTACTATACGTTGTAGTAAATTCTGTTGCCCTAAGGCAGCTTCTGCAACTTCAGCTTTACTTATATCACCAATACCAAGTTGTTTTGTAAGTTGTTCATGAACTTTATTGACCGTACCTGAGCCAAAAATAATTTGGTACTGACCCGCCACAGAGAATTGGCCTTTTACCCCTTCAATTGCTTCGATACCTTCTTTATCCACTTTGCTTTCATCGTTTAATACGATACGTAAACGTGTTGCACAGTGAGCTGCTGTAGCAATGTTATTTTTACCACCAAGTTTTTCAATCACTTGTTCAGCTATTTTCGGGAAGTTCATAGATTTTCTCCTCATTTAAATAGAAATGGCGCGATTTTAGCCGAAAGGATTAAAACAGGCTAGAGTGAAATGATCCTATAAGGGGAATTTTATTGTTATAAAGGAACAAAGCTGATAGTAAGTAATCATATAATGTAATTAATAATTATCTCACTTTTTTATTAATCCATTTAATCCTAACAAGCCTAAGCTTAGCCAAATAGGAATGTAGGTGAAGTAGTCACTTATCGTCATTGGAATATTTAAAATAAATACTGCAACTAAAAATAATAAGACTGGTTCGATATAGCTTAATACGGCAAAAATGCTAACAGGAATTTGCTGGCTAGATTTTAAATTTGCAGAAAGTGAAACTGCACTGACAATTCCTAGTGCTGGTAATAAGTACCAGTAGTGAAAATTATGAAGCATCAAAGACAAACTATCGCTTTGGTAAGATAAATAAATGATAGAAGGAATGGATATTAAGATGACATCAAGGGTAATGCCTTGCAAGGCAGGAATTTTCATGGCTTTTCTACTTAAATAGTAGAAGGGATATACTGCACAAACCCAAAGGCTTGTCCATGAAAAACTTTGTGTATGCCAGAGTTCATGGAATACACCACAAGCGGCAAGTAATAAAGCAATTTTTTGAGTGGATGATAATTGTTCCTTAAGCCAAATTCTTCCAAATAGAGCCATCACAAGCGGAAAAAGAAAGTATCCCATAGCAATATTTACACCTTCATTATTAAGCGGTGCCCACATAAATAGCCAAAATTGACTTCCAGCATCAAATGTACCGAGTAAGAAAAGTATCCAACGTTTCCAGTTATAGCCAAGTATGTTGGTTATTAAATGTAAAATTGATTTACAACCAATTGTTGGAAATAAAATCAATAATAGACCAAATATCATTGTTACCATTCGCCACGCGAAAACGTCAGTTCCACTTAATGGTTGTAACCATAAGCTGAATAAATAAAGGACACCAAATAAAAGTTGAGAAAAGATGCAAAGCAATATGCCTTGAGTCATTAATTTCATTGAAAACTCCATCATTGAAGATGAAATTATTATAGGTTGTTATAGAAATAAAAATTCTCAATTTATGAGGTTTTGTGATAAATTTTATCCATTTGGCCCGATTTGTGAGAAAATTTTTATGAATTCCCTTGATAAATTAGATCGAGATATTCTAAATGCATTACAACAAGATGCAACGATACCTTTAAAAGAATTGGCCGTAAATGTTAATAGTTCTATTGCAACCTGCCAACGACGAATTCAATTTTTAATAGAAAAAGGCGTGATAATTAAACAAGTGGCTATTGTTTCTCCTAAAGCTGTAGGACGGACAATTAGTGTATTTGTGATGGTGGAAATGAACAATCAACATTCTTATTATCAAGAGCAGTTTGAGCGTAAAATGAGACAAGAATCAGATGTTGTCAGTTGTTATGAAATTTCTGGAGATTATGATTTTATGTTGCTATTACATGTTAAAGATATGGAAAGTTATCATGCGTTTACTCGTCGTGTTTTAACAGGGGAGTATCATGTGCGTACTTTCAAAAGTTTATTTGTAATGAATTTTACAAAGGCGGATAGTGGTATTGTGTTATAAAGTGCGGTGAAAAATCACCGCACTTTGCAATTATAATGCTAAGGCTTCGTCGTTTGTTTTAAACAAAAATAGCCGATGATGGCAGAAATAGTTGATCCTAATAAAATACCTAATCTTGATAGAGTATTTATAGTTTCACCTGCGTCAGCCTCAAATGCAAGGCTTGCGAGAAACATTGACATTGTAAAGCCAATTCCACACAAAAGCGCAACGGCAAAAATTTGTTTAAAATTAACACCGTTAGGTAATTTGGCTAAACCTAATTTTACGGAGATATAGCTAAAGCTAAAAACACCTACTGGCTTGCCTATAATTAAGCCAAGTGCAATAGCTAATAATAACGGGGAAGAGAGCATTGTGAAATCGAGTCCTTCAAAGCTTACCCCGGCATTAGCAAAAGCAAATAGAGGCAGAATAATAAATGACGACCAAGGGGCGAGGATATGTTCAAAATCATGTAGTGGTTTTTCACCATTTTTCCCATTCAATGGGATACAAAAGCCAATAATTACGCCAGCTAATGTTGCATGAACACCTGATTTTAAAACGGAAGCCCATAAAATTGCCCCAACAACCATATAGGCACATAGTGCAGAAACTTTGAATCGGTTTAATAAAACTAATGCGATAATAGCGATAGCTGAAAAGAAGAGTGCTTGCACGCTTAATCCATGTGAAAAGAATAGGGCTATGACAACGATAGCACCTAAGTCGTCTATAATAGCGAGCGCTAGCAAGAAAATTTTGAGTGGAAGTGGAACTTGTTTACTTAGCAACGCCATAATGCCAAGAGCAAAGGCTATGTCTGTTGCCATAGGAATCGCCCAACCATTCACTAAACTAGGATCTTGTTTAGCAATGAACCAATATACGATAGCGGGAATAATCATTCCTCCTATTGCGGCTATAGCAGGGAAAATAGCTTGTTGGTAGCTAGAAAGTGAGCCTTCAAATAATTCTTTTTTGACTTCCATACCGACCAATATAAAAAATACAGCCATAAAGCCATCATTGATCCAATGAATTAATGTTTTATCGATTGCAAAATGGCCAATTTGTATGCTTACGGGTAAATTTAAGAAGTTATTATATTGTTCACTTAATGGTGAATTGGCCAATAACATTGCAGCCACAGCAGATAAAAGTAATAAAATTCCACCGGCAGATTCTAATTTTAAAAATCGCTGGATAAGTTGTAACACGTAATCCCCCTTCAAAAATCAATAACAAAAAATTAACAAAGGGCGCATACTAGCATATTTTTATATGAAATGGGGAACGAGAGAAAGATTTTGCCAGCATTTTGTATGAATTGCTGATAATATGAATTATATTGTGATGAATATCTCATTTTTCGTATTATTAAATAGGGATTTTATGTGCATTGTAATAAATTATTGTAGAATGCACGCCTATCGATTTTAGGGTTAGAAATTATGTTTTCACGTAAAGATATTATTGTTTTGGGGATGATGATCTTCGCTTTATTTTTAGGAGCAGGGAATATTATTTTTCCACCAATGGAAGGTTTTACTGCCGGGTACAATTGGGCTAGCGCCTCTTTTGGATTTGTGTTAACTGGTGTTTTTATGCCTTTTATTACATTGGTTATTGTTTCTATTTTAGGGCGAGGAGAAGAATTAACGAAAGATTTACCTAAATGGGCAGGGACTGCTTTTCTTGTTATTTTATATTTAACAATTGGTTCTACCTTTGCCATGCCGCGAATTACAAATGTTGCTTATGAAATGGCATGGTTACCTTTAGGATTGATGGAGGATAATTCAACAGTTAGATTTGTTTTTTCTCTTGTTTTTAACTTAATCGCGATGGGATTTATGATTCGTCCAAACACGATTATTTCAAGTGTAGGTAAATTTATGACGCCTGCATTATTGGTGTTATTAGTTGTGGTAGCGGTGACAGTTTTTATTTCTCCATTATCCGAGATTCAGGCTCCCACAAAAGCTTATGAGTCAGGTCAGGCTTTATTCATCGGTTTAACAAGTGGTTATCAAACTATGGATGTGCTTGCTGCCATTGCATTTGGAGGAATTGTCTCACGTGCACTTGCCGCAAAAAATGTGGTTCATACAAAAGATATTGTGAAATATACCATTTCAGCAGGTTTTGTTTCAGTCATTTTGCTTGCTGGATTATACTTTTCACTCTTTTACCTTGGTGCAACAAGTGCCTCGGTTGCTGAAGGTGTAACAAATGGTGGACAAGTTTTCTCACGTTATGTGAGTGCATTGTTTGGTTCAGCAGGTACTTGGATTATGGCGGGAATTATCGTACTAGCAAGTTTAACTACTCTTGTTGGTGTAACGAGTGCTGCTGCTGATTATTTTGCGAAATTTTCAGTACGTTTTTCTTATCCGTTTTGGGTAGCAATTTTTACTGCAATGACAATTACTGTTTCTCAATATGGCTTAACTGATTTGCTTCGTATTACGATTCCAGCCCTATTATTGATCTATCCTATAGCGATTGTATTAGTGTTTTTGCAATTTTTACGTGATAAATTACCATCAATCAAATTGACTTACTATAGTTCTTTAATTGTCACGCTATGCTTTAGCTTATGTGATAGTTTAAATAATGTACAAATGTTACCTGAAAGCATTAACACATTATTGAAAGATTTTCCTCTTTCATCAGAAGGAATGGCATGGTTAGTGCCAGCATTCGTAATGCTTGTAGTGAGCATTTTTATAGGAAAGTTATTTACTAACATAAAAAAATAAAATTGCGGCATTTTTTAGCCGCATATCTTTATAATCTAGTTTTTTCTCCGCCAAATTCACCTAATAAATTTTCGGTGAGTTTGGCTAAAATACCAGTCATCAGTACAAAATCAGCATCGAAACGCTGTGCAAAATCTTCTTTCAGAATATCATCATTTTTTTCCCGTACACTATCTGCAAATTTTAAACGTTTGAGGCTGCAATCCTCGTTAAAAACGAAAGTTAAGGTGTCTTCCCATTCTAAGGCTAATTTACTTACTACTTTTTTGCCATCTTGCAGAAGTGCGAGAATTTCTTCATTTTCTAAAGGTTGTTTTTTGCAACGGATAACGCTGTCTTCCTGACTGCCGCGAAGCTCGGCTTCTTCTAATGCAATTAACCAATGCGGTAAACTATCTTGAAGGATCCAATTTGTTAAAATCGTGCTGGGTTCATTAGCAAAGGCTAAAGGCACAACAGGGAGCGATCCTAAGGATTTACGCAGTAATGCGAGCACATCTTCCGCGCGTTTACTCGATGCTGCATCAACATGAACAAGATTATTTTCCGTATCAATCCATAGCGCCGTATGCTGATTTTTACTAAATGCACGAGGTAATAAATTCATCACGACATCATCTTTTAATGTTTGTTTTTCTACCTTTTTAAGTTTGCGATTTTCTTTTTGTTCAAGGCTTTCAATGCGTTCATCTAATTCACGTTTGACCACATTTGCCGGCAAGATTTTTTCTTCTTTTTTCGCCACTAATAGAATTTGCTTTCCTACAGAAAAATAGAGTAAATCACTTCCTCGTAATGGGGCTGACCAGCCAAATTTACTTTGATCTTGAGTACCGCAAGGATGGAATTGACAATCTTCCAGTTGAGTTTGTAGCTGTGCAAGATCCCAATCTAGCGGTTTAGTCAGTCTATAAGTCATTAAATTTTTGAACCACATCGTAACACTTCCTTCAATATAGGGTAGAATGTATAGCATTATAGCCCATAAAAATAGGAAAAACGATGCAACACAAATTGATTGCCTTTATTGGTGGCGGCAATATGGCACAGGCGATTATTCTTGGCCTGTTGAAACAAGGTTATCCTGCCGAGCAAATTATTGTGAATGATCCGAATGAGGAAAAAAGAGCATTTTTTGCCAATCTTGGTGTGGCAACTTCAGAAAATAATGTGGAAAGTGCAACCGAAGCGGAAGTTGTGTTGCTTGCGGTAAAACCTCAAATGATGGCTGAAGTTTGTTCGCCACTAAGTGCGGTGGATTTTTCCGATAAATTGTTAATTTCCATTGCTGCGGGGATTTCAACTGAACGCTTGAACTCATTAATTCCAAGTATAAAATCGATAGTGCGCGTCATGCCAAATACGCCCGCATTTGTGGGGGAAGGCATGGCGGGGTTATTCGCACCGAAAAATACGAGCGAAAATCACCGCACTTTTGCACAAGATTTGTTGGGGGCAGTGGGAAGAACCGTTTGGATGGGCGATGAAGCCCAAATGCACGCAGTAACTGCCGCTTCAGGAAGTAGTCCAGCCTATTTCTTTTTGATGCTGGAAGCGATGCAGCAAGTCTTAATCAAAATGAATATTAATGAGAAAATTGCCCGTGAATTAGTGCAGCAATCCATGCTTGGTGCAGCAAAAATGGTGACAGAAAATCCGAAAATTGCGCTTTCAACTTTGCGTGAAAATGTCACCTCGAAAGGTGGCACCACTGCGGCAGCGTTAGCGGTATTTGATGCACAACATTTTAATCAAACAATAGAGCAAGCTATGCAGGCTTGTTTGTCTCGTTCACAAGAAATGGAAACGTTATTCTGATGCAAGTTCGTCCTTTTTATTGGCTCGCACTGAGCTTTCTAGGTTACTACTGCGCTTATGGCATATTTTTGCCTTTCTTCCCCGCATGGTTGAAATCGCAGCAATATGGTGAAGAAATGATTGGTTTGGTGATCGGGAGTGCTTATATTTTCCGATTTGCGGGCGGATTATTTTTTTCATCGCTGATTAAAAAAGCCAATCATATTATTAATTCCTTACGCCTATTGGCGTTAGCATCGGCCATTATTATGGTGGCTATGAGTTTAGTTGCACATAATTTTTGGTTGTTGTTTATTGCTATTGGTTTATATGCCTCTGTGAATTCAGCAGGAATGCCGATTGGAGATTCGTTGGCATCCACTTGGCAACGACAAATAGGCTTGGATTACGGTAAAGTACGTTTGATTGGTTCTGCTGCTTTTATTCTTGGTGTAGTTGTGTTCGGTGGCATGATTGGCTGTGTTGGCGAGCAAAATATCGTGTGGATTTTAACCGCACTTTTATCCTTCTATACTATCATTCAGCTTTTAAAACCAACCATTCCCCCAAAAGATGAGATACCTGAAGGTGGCGCTCAAAATAATATTAGTTTTATTGCGTTACTGAAAAATCCTATTACATTGCGGGTCATGATTGCAGTGGGGCTTATTCAAGGCTCTCATGCGGCTTATTATGTGTATAGCACGATTTATTGGACAAGCATTGGAATTTCTGTTTCACAAACTAGCTTACTTTGGGGCATTGGGGTATTAGCAGAAATTGTATTATTTTTCTTTTCTCGTCGCTTATTTCAAAATATTTCTATCAGTGTGCTGCTTTATATTTCTGCGCTTGCGTGCATCGGACGCTGGGCTGTAATGGGATATGTTGAAGATTTTTGGTTGATATTCTTATTGCAACTTATGCATAGTTTGACTTATGCCGTTTGCCATTATGCGATTGTTCGCTATATCACCACGCAACCGCAAAGTCATATTGCGAAGTTGCAAGGTTTGTATAATGGCTTATCGAATGGGGTGCTAATTGCCATTTTCACTGCGATTGCAGGCACGATTTATCCAACGTCGCCGGCGATGACATTTTTATTTATGAGTATCATTGCGGCAGCCGCATTTTTTGTGATTCCACGTAAGTTAAATGCCTTTTTGATTGTTCAGCATAAATAGGATGAATCGCTTTCCTTGTAGAAAAGTAATATGAAAAATCTAGCGCTCATTGATTTGTTTCTTAATGAATATTGGATTGAAAAAGGGCTTTCAGAAAATACCGTTCAATCTTATCGTTTGGATTTAACCGCACTTTGTGATTGGTTGGATAAAAACGACTTGTCTTTGGAAACCTTAGATGCTGTTGATTTGCAAGGTTTTCTAGGTGAACGCTTGGAGAAAGGTTACAAAGCCACGAGCACCGCGCGAATGTTAAGTGCAATGCGTAAACTTTTCCAATATTTATATCGGGAAAAATACCGAGTGGATGATCCAAGTGCGGTGCTAAGTTCGCCTAAATTACCCAGTCGCCTACCAAAATATTTAACTGAGCAACAAGTGTCAGATTTACTCAATACGCCAGATGTTGAAGTGCCTTTGGAGTTGCGTGATAAAGCAATGTTAGAATTGCTTTATGCAACTGGGCTTCGTGTCACGGAGTTAGTTTCGCTTACAATTGAAAACATGAGCGTGCAACAAGGCGTGGTGCGAGTGATTGGTAAAGGGAATAAGGAACGTATTGTGCCAATGGGGGAAGAAGCTGCCTATTGGGTTCGTCAATTTATGCTTTATGGTCGCCCTGTGCTATTAAATGGGCAGAGTTCTGATGTTGTGTTTCCAAGTCAGCGCGCACAGCAAATGACTCGTCAAACTTTCTGGCATCGTGTAAAACATTATGCCATTCTCGCGGATATTGATGCTGATGCACTTTCCCCCCACGTTCTTCGCCATGCTTTTGCCACTCATTTAGTGAATCACGGTGCGGATTTACGCGTGGTGCAAATGTTGCTAGGGCATACAGATTTATCCACAACACAGATTTATACTCACGTGGCAAAAGAGCGATTGAAACGATTGCATGAAAGATTTCATCCTAGAGGGTAATTAAAAACGCGTAGTAATGAAATAAACTGTTTTAAATTATTCCTTTATCTGAATATTTCATATTAATCTTCAGGTAAAGCATTTAGAACTGCTTTCACTAAAGTTGCTAGTGGAATAGCAAAAAATACGCCCCAGAACCCCCACAATCCACCGAAAATTAATACTGAAATAATGATCGCTAATGGATGTAAGTTTACTGCCTCAGAGAATAAATAAGGAACAAGTAAATTGCCATCTAAAAGTTGACTTATGGCAAAAGCAATGATGATATACCAAAATGTTGGGCTTACACCAAATTGGAATAATGCGACCAAGGCAACAGGAATGGTGACAAGCACAGCTCCAATATAAGGCACTAACACTGAAAGCCCTACAGCAAATGCCAAGAGAAGTGGATAATTCAAGCCAAAAATAAGAAAAATAATATAAGTAATTAAAGTTACAATCAAAATTTCTAATAATTTACCATGAATATAATTAGAAATTTGTTGTTGCATTTCTATCCAAACCTTGAAAGCTAAATGACGGTTTCTTGGCAGAAAGCGGCTCACCCCTTGTAAAAGTTCTTTTTTATCTTTTAACATGAAGAACATCATTAGTGGTACTAAGAAAGCATAAATACCGAGAGAAACTAAGTTCATAATTGATGTTAACGACAGTTTCACCACTGATTCACCAAAACCAAGAATTTTTTCTCGTACGGAATTAAAAATGGAATCTACCATAGAATAATCAATGAGTTCTGGATAATGCTCTGGTAGATTAAGTAACCATTCATTGAGTTTATTAAACATCGCTGGTAAATCGCTTAATAAGGAAATACTTTGATTCCAAAGCATTGGTACAAGAATTAAAAAGAATATGGTAGCGATACTGATAAAGCTACCAAAGACAAGAATAGTGGCCATGATCCTTGGAAAGCGTAAACGTAAGTTTAAGAAACGAATTGGCATTTCGAGCAAATAAGCTAATACGATAGCAATAAGCAGCGGTGCGATTAGATTTCCAAAAAAATAAATAGCAAGGAAGCCAAACAATAAAATAGCAAGTAACCCCATTGTTTGAGGATCGCTTAATCGGCGTATATACCAATTTCTTAACATTTCTAACATAGTACTTCTCAATGAATATTTTGGGTCATTATAAGTGAAATTATTTGTTGTTTATAGTTGGCACTTGACTAATCTTTTAAATTCTTTAACATTTCTACCTAAATTTTGTTATTAAAACAAAATTTGTGTCGCATTTTGGTTATGGCTGAGTTTTGTATAGCAAGTGCGGTTATTTTTTCTTAATTTCGGAGCAAAATATGTCAGGTATTTTTACTCAAAGCCCTGCAAATCGTCGTCATTATGGCGTAGCTATTTTTGTAGGCATCATCGCAGGAATTATTTCTGCATTTGTAAAATGGGGAGCTGAGCATCCATTTCCACCACGCAGCCCAATTGATTTCTTTGCTGCAGCTTGTAAAGTGGATGTGACTGGTTTAAGTCAAGACCAAATTCTTTCTGTATGTTCACGTGCATTTCTAAATCCACCACATGTTTTTTTACGTGATTACATTGGTATTGACCCGACTCAAGCTGCATTTACATTTGCGGATCATGCATTTAACTGGATTGGTGTCACGCATATTATTTTCTCTTTAGTATTTGCTATTGGTTATTGTATAGTTGCAGAACGCTTCCCTAAAATTAAATTTTGGCAGGGTATCGGAGCTGGTATTATTGCCAATATTTGTGTTCACTATATTACTTTCCCTGCATTAGGTTTAACACCGCCAGTTGCAGAGTGGCCATTATATGAACATATTTCTGAATTAGTGGGACATATTTTCTGGTTCTGGACTATTGAAGTGATTCGTCGTGATTTACGTAATCGGATTACAAATGAACCGGATGCTGAAATTCCATTAGGTCAGGTACGTTAATTTCTCTGGCTAATACGAAGATAACTGTATATTAGGAAACTAAGTGCAGTTATTTTTTTTCATTTTAAATAGAATATGAATAATATATTTAGTATTTTTTGTGTAATCGCAAGATAAAATTTTAAGCGTTGTAAGTTTTTAATATTGGTGGGTCGTGAAGGATTCGAACCTTCGACCAACGGATTAAAAGTCCGCTGCTCTACCGACTGAGCTAACGACCCAATTAGATGATTTTAAAGTAAATTTTAAAATCTTTGGATTGGTGTTTAAATGGTGCCCGAAGCCAGACTTGAACTGGCACGCCTCGAAAGGCGAGGGATTTTAAATCCCTTGTGTCTACCGATTCCACCACTCGGGCATATAGACAACTAACATTTGCGTATTATGGAGGCGTGTCCCGGAGTCGAACCGAGCTACATGGATTTGCAATCCAGTGCATAACCGCTTTGCTAACACGCCACGAATTGGAGCGGGAAACGAGGCTCGAACTCGCGACCCCGACCTTGGCAAGGTCGTGCTCTACCAACTGAGCTATTCCCGCATTCGCTGTTAGTGGTGCGCATTTTACGGAAATTTAAAAAGCTGTCAATCATAGAGTAAAAAATTTTTTTTAACCGTTTAAAAAAGATTCACTTTGTTTAAATAATTCTCACAAAATGATGAATAAATAGAAATTTATGCAATTATATAATTTCCACTTTTATCACTTTCCCCTTTATGCCAAAATGTTCAGTATATTTTATAGCATGAAAGTGCGGTGAATTTTTATTGTTTTTAGAGGATGTTATGATACAACAATATGCAATTGATACCTTATTAGCGCAAGCCGGTAATCGAAGTGATAAGCGAACTGGTTCAGTTTCTGCGCCAATTTTTCTTTCTACGGCTTATGGGCATCATGGAATTGGTGAGAGTACAGGGTTTGACTATACGCGGACTAAAAACCCAACTCGTACGGTATTAGAAGAAACGATAGCTAAATTAGAAAATGGAGATCGTGGTTTTGCTTTTTCTTCTGGTATGGCTGCAATTCAAGTTTTGATGACGCTTTTCACTGGCCCAGATGAATGGATCGTTTCTAGCGATGTGTATGGTGGTACTTATCGACTATTAGATTTCTCTTATAAAAATAACAATAGTGTAAAGCCTGTTTATGTCAATACAGCATCTACTTCTGAAATTGAGGCGGCAATTAACCCAAATACGAAAGCGATTTTTATTGAAACCCCATCAAATCCTTTAATGGAAGAATGTGATGTGGTTGAAATTGCAAAACTTGCGAAAAAACATAACTTGATGTTGATCGTGGACAATACGTTTTTAACGCCAGTGCTTTCTCGCCCATTAGATTTAGGCGCAGATGTGGTGATTCACAGCGGGACTAAATATATTGCTGGTCATAATGATGCACTTGTTGGTTTAATTGTTGCGAAAGGACAAGAGCTTTGTGATCGTATTGCTTATATTCAAAATGGTGCAGGTGCGGTGCTTTCACCTTTTGATTCTTGGCTGACTATTCGTGGTATGAAGACACTTTCTTTGCGCATGAAACGCCATCAAGAAAATGCGCAAGCTATTGCTGAATTTTTAAAAGCTCAACCACAAGTGGAATCAGTGCTTTATCCAAATAAAGGGGGGATGTTATCTTTCCGTTTGCAAGATGAAGCTTGGGTTAATACATTCTTAAAATCCATCAAATTGATTACTTTTGCTGAAAGTCTAGGCGGCACAGAAAGTTTTATTACTTATCCAGCAACGCAAACCCATATGGATATTCCAGAATCTGAGCGTGTAGCCCGTGGAATTACGAATACCTTGCTGCGTTTTTCTGTCGGTATTGAAGATGTAGAAGATATTAAGGCTGATTTATTACAGGCATTTTCTAATTTGAAATAATGAGGATGAAGTGAGATTTTACTTGCTATTTAGTTTTTGACAATTAAAACAATAAGTTTACATTTGTTAAAACAGTGTTATTCTTCATTTCACTAGTAAATCAAAAATGTTCTTGTTTTGAACATTATTCATAAAATAAGGAAATAAAAATGAGCGAAGTATTACATATTAATGATGCTGACTTTGAAAGTATCGTTGTGAATTCAGATATCCCTGTATTATTAGATTTTTGGGCACCGTGGTGTGGTCCTTGTAAAATGATTGCGCCAGTTTTAGATGAGCTTGCTCCTGAATTTGCAGGTAAAGTAAAAATTGTAAAAATGAATGTGGATGATAACCAAACAACGCCAGCACAATTTGGTGTCCGTAGTATCCCAACATTATTATTGATCAAAAATGGTCAAGTTGTTGCTACTCAAGTTGGAGCATTACCAAAAACACAATTGGCAAATTTTATTAATCAACACATTTAATTTTATGTTCTATAAAGCCATACAGTTACAAATTGTATGGCTTTTTTATATCACCACTCATTTTAATTTGAATGGTTGTTTGTTGTAGTTATTTTATGATGACTGGGTTGAGCGTTCTGTTTTCCAGTTTGAAGATCATTATGAGGAAATAAGAAATAGCACTAACGAAAAAAGTTTAAGACATCAAGATATTTATTTTTTCATGTAAGATTTTAATGTTTGTTCCACTTCATAAATCCAATCTAACTCATGCTGCGTGAAACCCGCTTGAATACGAGCATCGGTATTAATGACACCTTTAAAAATCACAATACGGTATTTGTGTAAAAGCTCCGTAAAGCATTTCATCGCATCCAAACCCCGTTTTTTAGAAAGTGCGTGATACCAATGATTGCCGATATACACATGGCCAATTTCATCACGCAAAATAATATCCAAAATGTTCACTGCGGCAAAATCTTTACGTTGTGCGATTTTCTCTTGCAGAACAGGTGTTGCATCGAGGCCTCTTGCTTCTAATACACGAGGAACTAACGCCATTCGTTCCCAAATATCGTGAGCGGTAGCTTGCGCCATTTCCCATAATCCAGCATGAGCTTCAAAATCACCATATTGATAACCCAATGTTTTCAAATGTTCATTGACTAAGGAAAAATGCGTGCTTTCTTCACGAGCGACACGCAGCCAATCTTTCACAAAAGCCAAACCTTCGCCAAGTTCTTCTTGTGCATTACGCCCGAATCGCCAAGCCGCATCTAAGCCTAAATTAATCGCATTAAACTCAATATGTGCGATAGCGTGCAATGTGGCAGCATAGCCTTCTTCTGTGGCAAAAGAACGTTTTGGCACATCTTTTGGTGCAACTAAGAGTGGTTTTTCAGGAAAAGCGGCAATATTATCTTGCGGCACGACTTCGGGAAAATCGTCTAATTTTATCAACTGAATTTGCGGCAGAAGATTATCGTAGAGATCATTAACTAAACGACATTTTTCTTGTGGATTAGCTGTTTTTAGTGCGGTTTCAACTTGTTGCCAAAATTGTGTAATAAGTGCGGTCATTTTTTCTCTCTTATTCGTTAAAACGGATCAAGCCTTCTTGTTGTGTTGTCGCGATTAATTGACCATCTTGCGAGAAAATTTGCCCACGTGCTAAGCCTCGCCCTCCAAAGGCATTGTTGCTTTCAATTGCGTGTAAATGCCAGTGATTTAAATCAAACGGACGATGGAACCAAATACTGTGATCAATGGTTGCCACTTTCATTCCTTTTTGTAAAAAGCCTTTTTCGTGCGGATGAAGTGCGGTCAAAATACAGTGAAAATCGGAAAAATAAGCCAATAAACATTGCTGAATTTTTATATCAAGCGGCGTTTCACCATTGGTTTTAAACCAAGAATATTGCTCGGCTGGCAATTTTGTCCCATTAAATGGGTTATTCAAATATTTGGTGTGTACCTCAAATGGACGCTCTGCGGCAAATTTTTCATTGAGTGGTTCTGGCAAGGTTTGAGCCACTTTTTGTAGCATCACATTTTCATCTGTAAAGTCTTCAGGTGTACCAACATTTGGCATCGTATTTTGATGTTCAAAACCTTTTTCAGGCACTTGGAAAGAAGCGGTTACATGACAAATGGTATTTTTATGTTGAATGGCTTTCACGCGTAATGCAGAAAAGTTACGCCCTTCACGCAAGGTTTCCACATCGTAAATAATCGGATATTGGCTGTCTCCCGGAGCAAGAAAATAGGCATGACAAGAATGTAAAATGCGATCTTCAGGCGCGACCTGCATTGCTGCTGATAATGCTTGAGCCACAACTTGCCCGCCAAATACTTGGCGAAAACCTAAATCTTGGCTTTCTCCACGAAAGATTAAATCATCAATTTTTTCAAGTTTAAGAAGATGAATGAGGTTATTGAGAATATCTGACATATTGCTTTCCTTGAGGATAAGAAAAAGTGCGGTTATTTTAGCGGAGATTTTGGGGAATGCCAAAGCTAGAAACAAAAAGCACGCATTAAAAAACGCGTGCTTTTGCTAGAGTGTTAATCAAAGGTGTTTAACTCTTCTTTTCACTTCTTCCTGTTTTCCCGCATTAAAGGGGCGAGCATCAGGGCTGCCTAGATAGCCACATACGCGGCGAGTGACAGAAACTTTTGTGCTATCGTGATTGCCACATTTCGGGCAGACAAAACCTTTACTGGTACATTCAAACTCACCGGTGAAACCACATTCATAACATTCGTCAATCGGTGTGTTTGTTCCGTAGTAAGGCACGCGATCGTAGCTATAATCCCACACATCTTCCAATGCTTTTAAGTTGTGTTGAATATTTGGATATTCACCGTAGCAAATAAAACCGCCGCTAGCGAGTGGGGGATATGCCATTTCGAAATCTAGTTTATCGTAAGGATTCGCTTTCTTTTCGACATCTAAGTGGTAACTATTCGTGTAGTAGCCTTTATCCGTTACGCCTTCAATCACGCCAAATTTTTTGGTGTCTAGACGGCAGAAGCGGTCGCATAAGTTTTCACTTGGCGTGGAGTAAAGGCTAAAGGCATAGCCTGTTTCTTTTTGCCAGCGTTTAACTGCCTCGCTAAGGTGGCGAACAATTGCAATGCCTTTTTCGCGTAATTGTTCATCATCAAAAATATGCCCTTTGTTATAGAGCGCATTAATAGTTTCGTGAATACCAATATAGCCAAGCGAAATAGAGGCGCGTCCATTTTTGAAAATTTGTGCCACATTTTCATCCGCTTTTAACCGCACTCCGCATGCGCCTTCCATATAAAGAATGGGGGCAACGCGAGCTTTGGTATTTTCAAGGCGGGCAACTCGCGTCATTAATGCTTTTTTCGCAATAGCCAAACGTTCATCTAAAGTGCGGTAGAAATCTTCTTCGTTTTTAGACTCCAACGCAATACGCGGTAAATTCAAACTCACCACACCCAGATTATTACGCCCATCGTGAATTTCGTGGCCGTTTTCTTCGTATGCTCCTAAAAAGCTACGGCATCCCATTGGAGCTTTAAAAGAGCCCGTTACTTTGACAACTTGATCGTAATTGAGAATATCTGGATACATACGTTTTGATGCACATTCTAATGCGAGTTGTTTGATATCGTAATTCGGATCGCCTTGAGTTTGGTTCAGGCCTTTTTTAATGGTGAAAACGAGTTTTGGAAAGACTGGCGTTTTATGATTTTTTCCGAGTCCACGAATACGATTTTTCAAAATAGCTTTCTGAATTAAGCGGGATTGCCAGCTTGTACCTAAACCAAAACCAAAGGTAACAAAGGGTGTTTGTCCATTCGACGTATGCAGTGTATTGACTTCATATTCTAAAGATTGGAAGGCATCGAAACATTCTTTTTCAATTAATGCTTTTGCATAACCTTCAACATCAGGCACGTTCCATTCTTGGGCATGTTTGAGGTGTTTTTCGTAACTGATTTGTACATAAGGGGAAAGTACTTCATCAATACGGTTAATGGTTGTGCCGCCGTAAATATGGCTGGCCACTTGGGCGATAATTTGTGCTGTCACTGCCGTTGCGGTGCCGATAGATTTAGGGGGTTCGATTTCCGCATTACCCATTTTAAAACCACGAGAAAGCATCCCTTCTAAATCAACTAACATACAGTTAAACATTGGGAAGAACGGTGCGTAGTCTAAATCGTGATAATGAATTTCACCTTTTTCGTGAGCCTCCACCACATCGCGTGGAAGAATATGGTGTTTGGCATAATGTTTTGCCACAATCCCAGCAAGCAAATCACGTTGTGTTGGAATCACTTTCGCGTCTTTATTGGCGTTTTCATTAAGTAATTCTACGTTGCTTTGTTCAATCAAACCTTCAATTTCTTTTGTTAGCTGACTACGTTTTTCGCGAGCTAAATCACGATCATGACGATATTCGATATATGCACGAGCAACCTCGGGATAACGACTTGCCATCAATTTATCTTCAACGATTTTTTGAATCTGATTAATATCAATCTCGCCTTGATGATGGGTGAAAATTTCATTTCCTACTTCTTGCCCAATTTGGTGGCAATAAAATTCATCGGAAATATTGACCGCACTTGCGGCTTTTTTAATGGCATTGATGATACGTTGAATCTCAAATTCCGCACGAGAACCATCGCGCTTGATGACCCCAAAGTTACTCATGATATAGCTCCAATATATAGTGTTTTTGAAATGCGGAGTGCACTATATATAGATCTAAAAAGATAATCAACACACAATATGTAGTGTTTTTAGGCCTTTTATCATACGAGGATTTTGTTAGAGATTGATTTTATTAGAAAAATATCAAATTAAGTTGTTGATAACTTTTCTCAAATATTTTTTGATTTTGTGAGCGAGATCAAAGTTTTCATTTTTAAAACGGAAGGGGAGGGGGAACAATAAAATTAATCATATAATTTTTATTTATGGATATAAAAAACGGCCGAAAAATCGACCGCTCTTTTTTATCTTATGGCTTAAGCTGCCACCATTACCATCGCTGGGCGAATGACTCGACCATTTAAGGTGTAGCCTTTTTGCAATACGACGCTAATTTGATTGCTTTCAAAGCCTTCAGCAGGTTGCATTGAAATGGCTTGATGTAAATCAGGATTAAATGCTTCACCGACAACCCCCACAGCTTCCACGCCAAAACGACCAACGGTTGAAACTAATTCTTTTAAGGTTAGTTCTACGCCGTCAAATAAGGCTTTTACGCTTTCATCTTCTTTATTTGCTGGAGTGGCAAGTGCGCGCTCTAGGTTATCGATAGTATTCAAAATGTCTTTTGAGAATTTTTCTAATGCGAATTTATGTGCTTTTTCTACGTCTTGTTCAGTACGACGACGAAGATTTTCAATTTCAGCACGAGAGCGAAGTAAAATATCCTGTTCTTTGTTTGCCGCTTCTTCTATTTGAGTTTTTAGCTGTTCTTCAAGCTCTTGCACTCGCGCAATAGCTTCTTCTAAAGGATCAAGTTCTTGAGAAGGCTCTGTTTGTTGTGTTTCTTCCACAACAGCGTCTTCTTGCTTTTCTACTTCTGGGGTTTCAATTTTTTGTTCTTGTTCTGACATTTTTTTCTCCGTAAATACAAAATTCGCCATAGTCGTTAGCTATAGTCTAACAAAAAACTATATAATGACGAAAATGTTAAATTCAAGTGCGGTTTATTTTATGAATAATTTATATCGTTCCTTTAAAACCATTGGGCTTGTAGGAAAACCTCGAAATGACATTAACCTACAAATGCACAAAAATTTGTTTCACTGGTTAACGGAACGTGGCTATCAAGTAATGATGGAAAAAGATGTTGCTGAAAAATTGGGGCTTCCTGCAGAAAATCTTGCAACACTTGATGAAATTGGTTGCCAAGCACAGTTGGTTATCGTGATTGGTGGGGATGGTAATATGTTGGGCCGTGCTCGCGTATTAGCAAAATATGATATTCCATTGATTGGTATCAACCGTGGTAATTTGGGATTTTTAACAGATATTGACCCGAAAAATGCTTATGCTCAACTTGAAGCTTGTTTAGAGCGTGGAGAATTCTTCGTGGAAGAACGTTTTTTATTAGAAGCAAAAATTGAGCGTTCAGGTGAAATTGTGTCGACAGGTAATGCAGTGAATGAGGCGGTTATTCACCCTGCGAAAATTGCACATATGATCGATTTTCATGTATATATCAATGATAAGTTTGCATTTTCACAACGTTCTGATGGATTAATTGTTTCTACTCCAACAGGTTCTACGGCTTATTCTCTTTCCGCTGGTGGCCCGATTTTGACACCAAACCTTAATGCCATTGCGCTAGTGCCAATGTTTCCACATACATTAACTTCTCGTCCTCTTGTTATTGATGGTGATAGTAAAATATCGATTCGTTTTGCTGAGCACAATACATCTCAATTGGAAGTGGGGTGTGATAGTCAAATAGCCTTACCTTTTACGCCTGATGACGTGGTTCATATTCAAAAAAGTGAGCATAAACTCCGATTGCTTCATCTAAAAAATTATAATTATTACAATGTATTAAGTACCAAATTAGGTTGGTTGAAATCATTTTGATTTTTATAAAAAGCCTAGTGGAAATGTATAAGTAAAATACTGTAAAAAAATCCTTTACTGTAAATTAAATCAGTTGTAATATGATTGATATACAGTTAAAGGATTTTGCTATGCTTACTCAACTTACTATCAATAATTTTGCGATTGTTCGCCAGCTTGATATCGAATTGGCGAAAGGAATGTCTGTTATTACTGGGGAAACTGGTGCCGGAAAATCTATCGCTATTGATGCTTTAGGTTTATGTTTCGGACAAAGAGTTGAAACATCAATGGTACGCGAAGGGCAAGAACGTGCAGAAATTTGTGCAACTTTCCAACTAGAATCGCATAATCCTGCCTATAAATGGTTGAATGAGCAAGAATTGCAAGATCCAGATAATCCCATTGAGTGTATTTTGCGTCGTGTGATTAATGCCGACGGACGCTCTAAAGCTTTTATTAATAGTACTCCTGTATCCGCGTCCCAATTAAAAGAAATTGGTCAATATCTTGTTCATATTAATGGGCAGCACGCTTCTCAATTATTGCTAAAAAATGACTATCAGCTTCAGTTAGTTGATAATTTTGCCTCTCATCCTGAATTACTTGTGAACATGCGTGAAGATTATCAAGCATGGAAGAATCTTCAAAATCAAGTTAAAACCTTTCAACAAAAAGTGGCAGAAAATGAGGCACGTAAACAACTTTTACAGTATCAAGTGGATGAATTAGATGAATTTAATCTTCGACCAAATGAATATTTGGAATTAGAAGATGAACAACGTCGTTTATCTAGCAGCGAACAGCTAACCCAACTTTCTCAATCAGCCCTACAAATTTTAAGTGAAAATGACACGGTAAATATCGATAGCTTGCTTTATCGTGCGACACAATATATTGATGAATTGGCTGAACTTGATCCGCAATATGCTGAAGTGCAAAGTATGTTGAGCGATGCGTTGATTCAAGTGCAAGAAGCAACCAGTGAAGTGCGAAATTTATCAAGTAATATCGAACAAGCTCCTCAACTTTTACAGGAAATTGAACAGAGAATTAGTCAGGCTTTACAACTTGCTCGTAAACATCAAGTTAAACCTGAAGATCTTGTGGAACATCACAAAAAATTAAAAGCAGAATTAACCGCACTTTTAGATTTTTCTGAAAGTGAAGAGATGTTGATTGAGCAAGAAAAACTCGCATTTGAACAAATGCAAGCAACGGCTAGCGCATTAACTGCGAGTCGTCAGCAATCTGCAACCCGCTTAGCGCAAAATGTCACGCAGTCGATAAAACAACTTGCAATGGAAAATGCAGAATTTTATGTAGAGTTGAATACGGATTTAGATAAAGTGGGATCAAACGGTGCGGATAATGTGATTTTTACTTTGCGTAGTAATTTAGGTCAACAACCTCAACCGTTAGCTAAAATTGCCTCTGGTGGGGAGCTTTCTCGTATTTCTTTGGCTATTCAAGTTTTAACTTCTGATCAATCGGCTATTCCAACGTTAATTTTCGATGAAGTGGACGTGGGCATTAGCGGAAAAACAGCAAGTGTTGTCGGAAAACTTTTACGTCAATTAAGTGAACGTTGCCAAGTATTATGCGTAACTCACTTGCCACAGGTTGCTTGTCATGGCCACCATCAGTTCAATGTAGAAAAATTTACTGTGGATAATAAAACTGAAACACAAATGACCGCACTTTCACAAGCTGAACGTGTACCAGCCTTGGCAAGACTCTTGGGCGGAAGTGAAATTACAGAATTAGCCTTAGCCAATGCACAGGAAATGTTAGATTTAGTTCATTAAAATGGGATTTAATTACTATTTTATGAACTAAATAGCTTATCCCAAAATGTTTGAATAAATGACCGCTCTTTGACAAATTCAGTTTCATCCACAACGGAGGATTTACCTACCAAATTTAAATGGTGAATAGCATTGCGTAAATCAACATAACATTGTTTTAATGTGTCGCAGTCTGTTTGGCTAATAATTTGAGCCTCTGCCATATCATCGAAAATACGTACGTTGTCTGACCATTTTGTCAATTGTGGGTTTTGTGGGGCATTGGCAAGCATTAAATATTGAGCGATAAATTCAATATCAGTGATACCACCGTGATCTGTTTTAAGATTAAATTCACCATTTTTTGAATGGGACAAATGCGTGAACATTTTTTCTCGCATTTCCACAACATCGCGCTTTAATTGCTCAATATCTCGTGATGCAGAAAGTACTTGTTGGCGGATATGCTCAAATTTAGCTTTAAGAGATGATTCACCAAATACAGGGCGAGCACGCACAAGAGCTTGTTTTTCCCATGTCCAAGCTTCATTTAATTGATAATGGGCAAATGCAGAAAGAGAGCAGCCAATTAATCCAGCATCGCCAGAAGGGCGTAGGCGCATATCTGCCTCATAAAGTACGCCAGCGGAAGTATTTATGCTGAAAATACTCACAATCTTTTGTGCCAAACGCAGGTAAAATTGATTGCTATCAATCACTTTTTTGCCACCTGTTGTTTGACTTTCTACGGTATCGTACAAAAATACCAGGTCTAAATCAGATTTATAACCGAGTTCAATACCACCCAGTTTTCCATAACCAATCACTAAAAATCCTTTTTCATCATTTTGTAAATGTTCAGGTATGCCAAATCTAGAGGAAACTTGTTTCCAAGCTAGATTCACAACGACTTCAATAATCGCTTCAGCAAGATAGGTTAAATGATCGCTTACCTTCATCACCGGTAGTGCCCCTAAAATATCTGCCGCGGCCACTTTTAATAGGGTTGCTTGTTTAAATTGACGTAAAGCATCAATAAGCTGTTCTTCATCATCAGGTGGTAAACGAAGCAAATATTGATGTAACTCCGCGGGATATTGGGTAAATGGCAATGGATGGCGTAGCGCTTCTGTATTAAGCAATTCATCTAATAAGATAGGGTGGCGAGCCAGTTGTTCTGAAATAAGTTGAGATTGTGTACAAAGCTCAATAACTTGCTGAAGTACACGAGGATTTTCCAATAATAATTCTAAATAAGTCGTGCGACTCGAAATTTTTTCAATAATGTTCAGAATTCGGGGGAGCAAAGTGCGGTAATTTTCTTGTTCAAAAATGAGTGCAAGTACTATTGGCATTAAATGGCTCAAAACATCACGCCCACGCGAACCAATCACTCTGTGATTTAGGCTGTCTTTGAATTGGGCAAGCTTTTCTAAAACTTCATCAATATTATTTTCTGATATACTACTCTCTAATAATGTTTGTTCAATATCCTCAAAATCTGATTCTAAAAAATCTTGCCATTGGCTATCAATTTGTGAAGGCTCATCTTGTTCATCACCGATTAATTGATTAAATACCGCCCGCACTTTTTCTTGTTTTTGTTGCAAATTGCGGTAAAAATCGTCCCAATTTTCTATTGGATAATGTTTTTCAATGGTTTGATTATTTTTATTTAAACAGGTGAATGTTTTGCATGCCTCTACTAAACGAATTTGATCTATTTCATCGGTTGGTAGTGTTTGAGTTTGTTGATCGTTAATAGCTTGTAGAATGTTTTCTACGCGACGTAAAAAAATATAACTTTCACGTAAGTCGTGGAATTGTTGTTCGGTAATTAATCCTAGTTTGGTAATTTCAGGCAAGATCTTTAAGAGTGAATGTTGTTGCAGATTGATTTCTCGCCCGCCTCGAATGAGTTGAAACACTTGTACGATAAATTCGACTTCACGAATCCCCCCTGCACCCAATTTAATATTATCTTTCAAACCTCGACGGCGCACTTCTCGCTCAATTTTGCCTTTCATTTCGCGTAAAGATTGGATCACACTAAAGTCAATATAGCGACGATACACAAAGGGGCGTAACATTTTTTGCAATTTTGAAACGTTGGGATCCTTTGTTTGTGCGCCCAATATTCGCCCTTTAATCATTGCATAGCGTTCCCAATCTCGACCTTGATCTTGATAATATTGTTCCATTGCCGCAAAGCTGAGAACAAGCGCACCGCTGTCACCAAATGGACGCAAGCGCATATCGGTTCGATATACAAAACCATCAGAGGTAAATTCATCTAAGGCAGAAATAAGGCGTTGCCCTAAACGCGTAAAAAATTTTCCATTATCCACAGAACATCGAGCATTCGTATTCTCAATGGACGTTTCCCCTTGTGATGGATAAGTGAAAATTAAATCAATATCCGAGGAAAAATTGAGTTCAAAGCCGCCTAGTTTCCCCATTCCTAGAATATAAAGTTGTTGCGGATTGCCTTGTTCATCCATTGGCGTACCCATTTCCGCACAGGCTTGATGATAAAGCCAATCTCGGGCAGCGATAATTAAACTTTCTGCAAGTTGTGAAAGCTGAACAAAAATTTCTTCTACAGTGGCAAGATTCAAACTTTGACAAAAACTTAATTTTGCCATTTCAATGTTACGGAATTGGCGTAATGTTTGATAGAGTGCGGTTTCGTCATGTACATTGGCTAACTCTCTATTCAAACGTTCAGTATAGGCAGAGCAATCTGCAAAACAGGGCGCTTTATCCCACCATTGTTTCACTAAGTGCGGGTATTTTTGCAAGACTTTTTCCACAAAGTCAGACATTGCCATAGCATAGCCTAATTGGTAAATAGGCAGTTCAGGATGGTTTAAATTTTTTTGAATGGCGTCGTGAATTTTTTCTGGGGAAAGTTCTGGAAAAGATTGGCACAGAATTGTGCCAAGAGATTGTAATTTTTGTTCAATGAGGGCAGAAAGTGCGGTCATTTTTTCTAACCTTTTTGATAGAAATCTAAGTGACGTAATATGGTTTCTTTCGCTTGTTGAGGTTGTAAACTATCCAGCCATTGTATTGGCGTTTTCCAACCTCGTAGCCAAGTGAGCTGGCGTTTAGCTAGCTGGCGCGTTGCGCAAATACCACGGAAAATCATTTCCTCGTGATCGTAATCGCCTTGTAAATATTCCCACATTTGACGGTAGCCCACGCAGCGAATTGACGGTAGATTAATATTTAAATCACCACGCGCATAAAGTTTTTCCACTTCTGCTTGAAAGCCTAATTCAATCATTTTATGAAAGCGTTGTTCAATGCGCTCATGCAAAATATGACGATCTTGCGGCGCAATTGCAAATTGCACAAAATCATAAGGCAAGGCTTCGCCTTTTTCTTCCGTCAGTTCTGTGAGTGATTTTTCTGTGATGTAAAAAACTTCTAAAGCACGATTGATTCGTTGAGAATCACTCGGATTAATTCGGGCGGCAGAAATAGGATCGATTTTGGCGAGTTCTGTATGCAATGCTGCCCAACCTTGTTGAGCTGCTTTTTGTTCGATCTCTGCACGAATATTTTCATCAGCAGAAGGCAAGGGAGAAAGCCCTTCGATTAAGGCTTTATAATACAACATCGTGCCGCCCACTAATAATGGAATTTTGCCTTGTGCAGTAATATCTGCCATTTCGCGTAGTGCATCATCGCGGAAATTCATTGCGGAATAGCTTTCTGATGGATCTAAAATATCAATCAAACGGTGAGGCGCAAGGGCAAGTTCTTCTTTTGATGGTTTCGCTGTGCCAATATCCATTCCTTTATAAATGAGCGCTGAATCCACACTAATCACTTCGACTGGAAGCGAGCTTCGTAGTTGAATGGCTAAATCTGTTTTACCGGAGGCTGTTGGGCCCATTAAAAAAATTGCGGTTGGTTTCATGAAGAATCTAAATTTCGTTTAATAAAGGCTGCCAGTTAACAGGTTTTAGCAACTGGGTAAATACCGTGCGATTTGTTTGCGTTAGTAAACGTTCTGTATCGCTCAATAAATTAAGTGCATCCGCTAAAGCATTAAAGGCTTTGCATTCTAATTGTGCGCAAAGTGCGGTTAAAAATGGTGATGAATTTTCCTCTCTAGTCAGCATTGCCATCACGCATTTTTGTAGATTTTGTGTACGCAATAAACTTGGCACTTTATTTAAGGTTAAGCGTAATTGTGCTTGATTTTCGATAAATTCAAAGCCAATTTTTTTGAAGTCATCTGAATATTGTTGCCATGCTTGAAATTGTGATTCAGTTAAGCGAAACACGATGGGAATCAATAAAGGCTGTTGTTCAATGTGTATTTGTTGTAAAGCTAATTGCCATTGCAAGCGTTGTAATTTTTCCAATGAAAGCAAAAAGAAATCTTGGTTCTGTTGTAATAACAACGCGCGATTTTCAATAAGTGAAAGGGCGCGTAGATGTGATGAGCACTCAATTATTTCAGTTGAGATGATTTTAGCTGTATCTGAAATATTTTGTTGTGCTGTATTCGATATATCCTTTTGCTCTATAGGCGGTAATGTGCGTAATAATTCACCATATAAACGTTGCTCAGTTTTACTCGGTGCATCAGAACGGTAATCTCGATAACCAGTACTTACATGATTTGGCAACACTGCTGTGTTAGAAAAGTGCGCTTGATTTTGCTGTGGTTTTTCATGATATT
This sequence comes from Haemophilus sp. CCUG 66565, assembly GCF_001679495.1. Lineage (NCBI taxonomy): Bacteria > Pseudomonadati > Pseudomonadota > Gammaproteobacteria > Pasteurellales > Pasteurellaceae > Haemophilus > Haemophilus sp. CCUG 66565. The sequence continues at coordinate 143,615 of NZ_LZOX01000001.1, forward strand.
GTGGCGCAAAGATATTTTGCCCCGCAGCTGCACGATTAGGACGAATGCTGTAATTCGCTTGGGGTTCACGCACCGTATTTTCTTCGTGATTTTCTACCGCACTTTGCTCTGTGTGCCAATTAAGCTGTTCTTGATTGTTTAGCGCATGGCTGATGCCTTCGTAAATAAAATCATGAATGAGGCGTTGTTGGTGAAAGCGCACTTCATGTTTGGTTGGATGAACATTGACATCCACATCATGCGGGTTTAAGTCAATAAACAACACAAATGCAGGATAAGCATCGGTTGGTAAATATTGTGCATAGGCTTGTCGAATAGCATGGCTGATCACTTTATCTCTCACCATTCGACCATTAATATAGCAATAACTTAAATCATTTTGAGTTCGGCTAAAATTTGGTGTGGCTACCCAGCCCGATAAGTGTAAATCATCGTGTTTCCAATCAATTCGTAAGGCATTTTTGACAAAATCATCCCCGCAAATAGCGGCAACACGTTTTAGTTGCTGATTAAGCGTTTCAGCAGGACGATATTGACGGATAATTTTCCCATTATTCGTTAGCGTAAATGCCGTATTGAATTTTGTTAAAGCAATGCGGCGAATGACTTCATCAATATGCGCAAATTCTGTTTTATCTGTGCGCAAAAATTTTCGGCGGGCTGGTGTGTTGAAAAAAAGATTGGCAACTTCAACTGTTGTGCCGACAGGATGTGATGCGGGTTTGATTATAGTTTCCATATCACGGCCTTGAGCATAAACTTGCCAAGCTTCAGTTTGCTCTGCTGTGCGAGAGGTGAGCGTTAAGCGTGATACCGAGCTGATACTTGCCAATGCTTCGCCTCTAAAACCCAAACTTAAAATGGCTTCTAGATCGTCAAGATCGGCTATTTTGCTAGTAGCATGTCTGGCTAACGCCAGGCTTAACTCTTCTTTTGGAATGCCACAGCCATTGTCACGAATTCGGATTAAATTTGCCCCACCATTTTCGATATCGATTTGGATTTTATTTGCACCTGCATCAAGGCTATTTTCCACTAATTCTTTCACCACAGATGCAGGGCGTTCTACCACTTCACCAGCAGCAATTTGGTTAGCAAGTTGTGGGGAAAGAATTTTAATTGGCATTTATTTTTCTCTTAATTTAATTTTTTGTCCGCTCAGGGCTTTACCATCTTTTAATTTTGGATTTAGTTTTAAAATTTGGTTGACTGAAATATTGTATTCTCGCGATACAGCATAGATTGTCTGATCTTTTTGAATGACATGGTAAAGCGGAATTTCTTTTTTCTCATCAGATTTTTTAGTAGATGAGGTTTCCTCTTTTTTCGTTTTATTTGAGGATTTATTTTTATCCGTCTTATTTTCTGATTTTTCTACTTTTGGAGTGTTGTTTTTTTCAGTCGTTTTCTCAGTCTTTTTCACCGCACTTTCTTTATTTTTTGAGGAATTTATTTTGTCATCTTGTGCTTTCTGAGTTTTTCCATTATCTGGAATTTTTATGGTTTCACCAATCCAAAGAGCTTCGCGTTTTAATTTATTTAACGTCACAATGTCTGCTACTTTGACATCATATTTATTCGCAAGGCTTCCTAAACTTTCCCCATTTTTGACTGTGTGGCGAAGGCCACTATCTTTCAGTACGTTCTCATTGGTATTTTTATCGGAAGTGCGGTCATTTTTTTCACTATTTTTTGTATCACTTTGTTTGCTATTCTGAACAATATCATCACTTATGAAAGATTTGGCTTTTCCGCCACGGAAAACCACTAATCCCTCATAAATCATATAGGCGATACGACGGCGATAAGCTGGGGAGTTAAGTTTTTGTTCTTCATCAGAATTTGATAGAAAACCTGTTTCCACTAATACGGAAGGAATATCAGGTGAACGTAAAACACCAAGGCTTGCGTGTTGAGGAACGCTGCGGCTTAAGGTCGTCACTTTTGAAAAATGGCTTAAAATATGTTTACCAAGTTCATAACCAGTACGTTGGCTATGACCAAATTGTAAATCAAGCACAGTTTGATCTAGGTATTTATCGTTATTGTGTGAAAGCACTTTTCCTGCGCCACCGAGTAATTCGGAGCGTTTTTCATCGTCTTCTAACCATTGACCCATTTCATCATTGGCTCGACGGTTTGACAACACCCAGACTGATGCACCGCGACGTTCAGGTGATTCAGATGAATCCGCATGAATGGAAATGAGATAATTCGCTTTAAATTTACGTGCGATTTCTGAACGTTCAGGCACGGAAATATAGTAATCACCGCTTCGTGTTAATACGCCACGAAAATTTGGATCTTTATCGAGTAAGGCTTTTAACTCTTTTGCAATCGAAAGGGTGACGTTTTTTTCATAAATGCCCAAGTTTCGGCTGATTGCACCGGGATCTTTTCCTCCATGACCTGGGTCAATCGCAATCGTAATTGGGGCTGCAAAAAGAGAGAAGCTAAACGTTGAGAAAAAAAGAAAAAATAAAATTTTTGTTTTCATAAATAAATTAATTAGAGAATGCTTTTATAATATTTTTACCTAAGTTTGTTTGTGCGATTAATTCAATATTTCGTGCATCATCGTAATAATCAATATTTACTAAAATATCCGCTTCCGGCAATATGCCTTGGCCTTTTTCAGACCATTCAATTAAGCAGATGCTATCCGTATTAAAATAATCTCTAATCCCCATAAATTCGAGTTCTTCGGGATCTGCTAAACGATATAAATCAAAATGATAAATCATTTTGCCAGCAATATTGTATTCTTCAACCAGCGTATAAGTTGGGCTTTTTACATTACCCTGATGACCGATACCTTGCAGCATTCCGCGCGTTAGCGTTGTTTTTCCTGCACCAAGATCACCGTTAAGATAAACCATAATTGCTTTTTCTGTATGCAATTTTAAAAGAATTTCCGCGAATTTTTTGCCGAAGCGGAGCATAGAAAATTCATCAGGGATATATTGTGTTAAGCTTTCCATAACTGGTCATGAATGAAGAAAAATGTGGGCAGATTCTACCGCACTTTTGAGGTTCATAAAAGTGTGGTGAAATTTCTAGGGATTTAATTTTATCATTTTATGGTCATCAAATTGCTTGACCAAATCTGCTAGTGGTTGAGTGTTCGGTAAGACCAAATCCGATGCAATTTCAAACAACGGCACAATGACAAACTCACGGTTATGCATATCATAATGGGGAATCGTTAAGCGCTCGTTTTGAATGATTTCATTGCCGTAGAGCAAAATATCCAAATCTAATGTACGCTCACCCCATCGGCGTAAACGTACTCGACCTTGCTCATTTTCAATGCGTTGCAATTCATCTAATAGTGCAAGCAGGCTAAGTTTGGTTTCAATTTTTGCAACGGCATTCACATAATCGGGTTGATCTTGTGGGCCGAGCGGCTTGCTTTTATAAAAAGAGCTCGTCGTTACCAAATGCGTGTTTGGTAACTGACTTATCGCGTTAAGCGCAGAATGTAATTGTTCTACTGGTGTGTTTAAATTGCTACCAAGAGCAATATATGCAGTAATCATCTCTTCCCTTATTCTGCTGAGCGGGTTGTTTTACGACGGCGTGGACGGTAGTATTTTTTCTTTGGTTTGGGATGTAAGCGTTGTTGCTCGTGTACTAACTGTTCACGCTGTTCACCATTGCTGAATTGATATTCGTGCCACCATTTGGCTAATTCAATCGTTTCGCCACCTTCGATTTCTGCACGCATAGCCAGTAAATCAAAGCCAGCACGGAATTTTGGATGTTCCATAGTGCGCATTGGTGTAGAACCGGTACGTTTTAATAATTGCAGTTGTAAGAACCAAATATCACGAATGACCGCAGTATGACGACGTGGTGCAGCCAAAGCGCGACAGAATAAATCTAAAACTTCATTCCCCGCCAAAGCATAAGCATCATGGTTATTTAGACCGCCTTCATTTTTCAAAATTTCCACTTTTTCGCGTAATGGATACCAGAAAAATGCTGCAAATAAGAATGCAGGATTAATACGAAGTCTATCCGCAACACGTTCATCCGTAGAAGTAAGCGCGGTGACGATCATGCGTTCTGCAAAACTATCTTCTTTCTCTGTAAAATATGGGCTTAATGCAGGGAAAAGTTGTTCAAATAAACCATATTGGCGTAATAAACGATAGGTTTTTACCCCTTGTCCTGCTTGTAATAATTTTAAACTCTCATCAAATAAGCGAGCTGGCGGAATATTTTTTAATAAAGGCGCAAGTTCACGAATTGGTTGTTCGCTCGGTTTTTCAAGGAACATATCAAGTTTTGCCATGAAACGAATGGAGCGTAGCATGCGCACAGGATCTTCTTGATAACGCGTAACTGGATCACCGATTAAGCGTAGTTTTCCCGCTTTGAGATCCTGAATACCATCAAAATAATCACGTAAGGTATTATCTTGCGGATTGTAATACAGCGCATTGACCGTAAAGTCTCGGCGTTCTGCATCTTGTTCGATCGTGCCGTAAACATTATCGCGCAGTAACATGCCTTCATTGCTCTGTTTCGCTTGATTTTCATTGCGAGCATCACTGTGATTGGCACGGAAAGTGGCAACTTCAATAATATCTCGACCAAACATAATATGTGCTAATCGGAAACGGCGACCCACTAAACGGCATTGGCGTTGGAAAATATTTTGGATTTGCTCAGGACGGGCGTTTGTTGCAACATCAAAGTCTTTTGGTTTTTTACCGAGCAATAAATCGCGGATAGATCCTCCGACGATATAAGCCTCGAAACCTTGACGTTGTAGTTTTTCCACTACGGTGAGTGCATTACGGCTAAAATCACGCGGTGAAATATCAAATTGAGCCGCTTTAATCACATTTTTATCGTAGCGGTGTGTTTGTTCTGATTTTTTTGCCCGCGCTTTTGGCATTTGATTATTAGAACGCTCAACTCGTTTAGAATGAGCACTTGTTTTGGCAACCTCTTTTGATTTTTTTGTCTTCTTGCCAAACAAATTTTTGATATAAGTAAGAATAATTTACTCCGTTTTTTAGCTGGAAATAAATGACTTAGCTCTTTTTCTGTAAAGAAAAAGGCAAGGGGATTTTTCCGCATTTTTAAATGCAAAAAAGTGCGGCTAATTTTAACCGCACTTTTGTATTTTTCAATAGAATGAATTAACCAGCGACTTGTTTTTCGCGGATTTCAGCTAAAGTTTTGCAATCAATGCAAAGATCTGCTGTTGGGCGTGCTTCTAAACGGCGAATGCCAATTTCTTCACCACAACAATCACAGTAACCAAAATCATCGGTATCAAGTTTTTTCAAGGTTGCTTCAATTTTTTTCATTAGTTTACGTTCGCGATCACGATTACGTAATTCTAGACTGAATTCCTCTTCCTGAGTTGCTCGGTCTGCGGGATCGGGGAAATTGGTCACTTCATCCTGCATATGTGCAACGGTGCGAGAAGCTTCTTCCACGATTTGCTCGTGCCAAGCATTAAGAATTTTTCTGAAATGAAGAATTTGATCTTCACTCATATATTCTTCATCTTTTTTCATTTGATAAGGCTTTACGCCTGCTAAATCTAGCAAGCTCAACGATGCTTTTGACATCTCTCACTCCTAATACATACAGAATTTAAGCGTGAACTTCACGACTTCCTGTCTTGTTATTTTAGTTTGTTCCTGACAGCACTTTGAGGAACCCAATTTTGAGGGCGGTATAAATATCAGAAGTTGTTTGTTTTAGCAAGTAAATTTTCCTGAAACATTTATTTTTGCGATATAGATCGCAGAAACGTCATCAACCTTTTGCTCATTGAGATGAATCTATTTTAGGCTTAGAACGACAAGCCTAAAATTGCGATAAAAATGAAATTAAACTTAATAACTTTAGTTATCTTGTTGATTGTTGCGGATTTAACGTTGTTATTTCTACCGCAGTCATGGCTATTGACTTGGCAACTTGCTCTCGTCATTGCGCTTGCTTTGATTTTTCTTTTTATTTTTTTGCATAGAAATTTCTTCGTTTTTCTTGCTTTTTTTGTTGTTTCTCTCGGTTATACACATCATTCAGCGCTTAGCTTGTTACAACAAGCACAAAGTATTACCGCTCAAAAACAAGTGGTGACGTTTGAGGTCCAAGAAATTTTGCACCAACAGGATTATCAAACTCTTATTGCCACGGCAACATTGGCGGATAACTTACGAGAGCAACGAATTTTTTTAAATTGGAAAGCAAAAGAGGTGCCTCAATTATCGGAAATTTGGCAAGCGGAAATTTCCTTACGCCCCCTTTCTGCGAGATTAAATTTTGGTGGATTTGATCGGCAACAATGGTATTTTTCAAAGGGAATTACGGCTGTTGGAACCGTAAAAAGTGCGGTGAAAATTGCTGATATTTCATCATTGCGAGCAGAAAAATTGCAACAAGTAAAGAAGCAAACGGAAGGATTATCTCTACAAGGTTTATTGAACGCGTTAGCTTTTGGCGAACGAGCTTGGTTAGATAAAAACACTTGGTCAATTTACCAACAAACCAATACCGCACATCTTATTGCTATTTCTGGCTTACATATTGGGTTGGCTATGGGGATTGGATTTTACTTGGCGCGTGTTGTGCAAGTATTTTTACCCACCCGTTTTATTCATCCTTATTTTCCTTTAGTTTTTGGTGTTTTATTTGCTTTAATTTATGCGTATTTGGCTGGTTTTAGCGTGCCCACTTTTCGTGCCATTTCAGCACTTGTTTTTGTTTTCTTTATTCAAATAATGAGGCGACATTATTCGCCTCTTCAGCTTTTTACATTGGTTGTCGGATTCTTGCTTTTCTGCGATCCATTAATGCCGCTTTCGGTCAGTTTTTGGCTTTCTTGTGGTGCAGTTGGTTGTTTGATCGTCTGGTATCGTTATGTGCCTTTTTCTCTTTTTCAATGGAAAAATCGACCCTTTTCACCAAAAGTGCGGTGGATTTTGAGTTTATTTCATTTGCAATTTGGGTTATTGCTCTTTTTTACGCCTTTGCAACTTTTTCTATTTAATGGCTTATCGCTGAGTGGATTTTTAGCCAATCTTATTGCCATACCACTTTATAGCTTTTTTCTTGTGCCCTTGATTTTATTTGCTGTTTTTACTAACGGAGCTTGTTTTTCTTGGCAACTAGCAAACAAGTTAGCCGAAGGAATCACTTGGTTAATTTCTGTTTTTCAAGGAAATTGGTTTAATGTTTCATTTAATTTAGCGCTGATTTTAACCGCACTTTGTTGTGGAATGTTTATGTTAATTATTTCGAGTATTTACCGAGAACCTGAAGTTTCATCATCAACCAGGCAAGTAAAACGAGCAAGATTTTTTACATTAAATATCAGTAAATCTTTGCTAAAAAATGATCGAATCAACGTTTTGCGATGTTCTTTCGGCATTATGTCGCTTTGTTTTATGATTTTGTTGTTTAAACAATTGAGCAAGCCGAATTGGCAATTAGATACGTTGGATGTTGGGCAGGGATTAGCAACGCTGATTGTTAAAAATGGTAAAGGGATTCTCTATGATACAGGCTCAGCATGGCAAGGGGGGAATATGGCTGAATTAGAAATTTTGCCTTATTTGCAAAGAGAAGGGATTACTTTGGAAAAGTTGATTTTGAGCCACGACGATAACGATCATGCAGGTGGTGCTTCGACAATTTTAAAGGCGTATCCCAACATGGAATTTATTACTCCTTCACGAAAAAACTATGGGGAAAATCACCGCACTTTTTGTACTGCTGGGCGTCATTGGGATTGGCAAGGGCTACATTTTCAAATACTTTCACCACATTCTATTGTGGAGCGAGCAGATAATCCCCATTCTTGTGTGATTTTAGTCGATGATGGAAAGCATAGCGTTTTGCTAACTGGCGATGCTGAAATAAAAAATGAGCAAATTTTTGCCCGCACTTTAGGAAAAATAGATGTGTTACAAGTAGGGCATCACGGGAGTAAAACATCGACAAGTGAATATTTACTTTCCCAGGTTAGACCAGATATAGCGATTATTTCTAGTGGGCGTTGGAATCCGTGGAAATTCCCTCATTATTCGGTTATGGAAAGGCTACATCGTTATAAAAGTGTGGCGAAAAATACCGCTATTTCAGGGCAAGTAAGGGTAAATTTTTTTAAAGACCGATTAGAAATCCAACAAGCACGCACAGAATTTTCCCCTTGGTATGCGCATGTAATTGGATTCTCGAGCGAATAAAAGGTACAATGCGCGCAATTTTTACCATTAGATAGCGATTATGCAAGAGCAAAAATTACAAGAAAATGATTTTTCAACCTTACAAACTTTTAAGCGTTTATGGCCAACAATTAAACCTTTTAAAGCGGGTTTATTGGTGTCTGCTATCGCATTGGTGCTTAATGCTTTGGCAGATTCAGGTCTTATTTATTTATTAAAACCTTTGCTAGATGATGGATTTGGTAAGGCGGATCATTCATTTTTGAAAATGATGGCTGTGGTCGTCGTGGGAATGATTTTTTTGCGTGGGGTTTCTAACTTTATTTCTAATTATTGTTTAGCATGGGTATCAGGCAAAGTTGTCATGACAATGCGTCGTCGCTTGTTTAAGCATTTGATGTTTATGCCAGTGAGTTTCTTTGACAGAAATTCAACAGGCAAATTACTTTCTCGTATTACTTATGATTCTGAGATGATTGCAAGTTCTTCTTCAGGCTCTTTGATTACTATTGTGCGAGAAGGGGCATATATTATTTCGCTATTGGCCGTAATGTTTTATACAAGCTGGGAATTAACCCTTGTTTTATTTGTTATCGGGCCAATTATTGCGGTGTTGATCACTATTGTTTCAAAAATTTTCCGTAAGTTGAGTAAGAATTTACAAGATTCAATGGGAGAATTAACAGCAACGACCGAGCAAATGTTGAAAGGACATAAAGTCGTACTTTCGTTTGGGGGTCAGCTTGTAGAGGAAGAGCGTTTTAATAAAGTGAGTAACAATATGCGTCGTAAAGGTATGAAAATGGTCACCGCAGATTCCATTTCCGACCCTGTGGTACAGATTATTGCTTCTCTTGCTTTGGCGGTAGTATTGTTTTTAGCGACGACTCCGTTGATTGCAGAAGATAACCTAAGTGCGGGTTCTTTTACGGTGGTTTTCTCATCTATGTTGGCGATGATGCGTCCATTAAAATCTTTAACGAACGTAAACTCTCAATTCCAACGTGGAATGGCAGCATGCCAAACTTTATTTGCCATTTTAGATTTGGAGCCAGAAAAAGATAACGGCACTTATCAAGCTGAACCATCGAAAGGTGCGTTGGAATTTAAAAATGTGAGTTTTGCATATCAAGGAAAAGAGGAACTTGCATTAAATAATATTTCTTTTAGCGTGCCTGCAGGAAAAACCGTTGCTTTGGTTGGACGTTCTGGATCGGGTAAATCAACCATTGCTAATTTAGTGACCCGTTTTTACGATATTGAGCAAGGTGAAATTTTACTGGATGGTGTAAATATTCAAGATTATCGTTTATCCAATTTACGTGAAAACTGCGCTGTGGTTTCTCAACAAGTCCATTTATTTAACGATACCATTGCGAATAACATTGCTTATGCAGCACAAGATAAGTATTCTCGTGAAGAAATTATCGCTGCAGCAAAAGCGGCTTATGCTTTAGAGTTTATCGAAAAATTACCACAAGGTTTTGATACGGTCATTGGTGAAAACGGTGCGAGCTTATCTGGTGGGCAGCGTCAACGTTTAGCGATTGCTCGTGCTTTATTGCGTAATTCGCCAGTATTAATTTTAGATGAAGCTACATCTGCACTAGATACGGAATCAGAACGAGCAATTCAATCTGCATTAGATGAATTGAAGAAAGATCGTACTGTTATCGTAATCGCTCATCGTTTATCAACCATTGAAAATGCGGATGAAATTCTTGTGATTGATCATGGTGAAATTCGTGAGCGCGGTGACCATAAGGCATTGCTTGAACAAAATGGTGCCTATAAACAATTACACAGTATGCAGTTTAGTGGCTAATTTATTGATTATCGAAAACGCGAGTTGAAAAACTCGCGTTATTTTATCCGCACTTATTAGAAAGGATTTTCTATGCCCTTCTGGTATTCCAACTCCAAACTTATTTGGCTTTTATCGCCTTTTTCTTTATTGTTTTGGTTGATTAGCCAAATTCGTCGCGCCTTATTCTCTTTGGGGCTCAAGTCTTCTTATCGCGCACCAAAACCAGTGATAATTGTGGGAAATTTGTCTGTTGGTGGAAATGGCAAAACGCCCGTGGTTGTTTGGCTTGTGGAAGAATTAAAAAAACGAGGTTTGCGCGCAGGTGTGATTTCTCGTGGTTATGGAAGTAAATCTAAAACGTATCCGTTATTCGTTACTGAAAATACGCGTCCGATTGAAGGTGGTGATGAGCCTGTATTGATCGCGAAACGTACCAATGCGCCAGTAGTGATTTCCCCGAATCGGCAGCAAGCGATTGAATTACTCTTAAGCCAAGCAGAGTGCGATATTATTATTTCTGACGATGGTTTACAGCATTATAAATTAAAGCGTGATTTGGAAATTGTTGTAATGGATGCTGAGCGCGCATTGGGAAATGGTTTTGTATTGCCAGCAGGCCCATTGCGTGAATTGCCAAATCGATTAAAATCCGTAGATTTTGTGATCACTAATGGTGGAAAAAATCAGTATTCAGATGCGGTTATGCGTCTCGTGCCTCATTTTGCGATTAATTTAAAAACCAATGAAAAACGCCAATTAAATGAATTTCAAACAGGTGTTGCCATCGCAGGGATTGGCAATCCACAGCGTTTTTTTACTATGTTAGAAAAGTTAGGGATTCAGTTACAGAAAACTCAAGCATTTCAAGATCATCAACATTTTGAAGCCTCTCAATTAGAAAAACTTGCTGAAAATCAACCGCTCTTTATGACGGAAAAAGATGCCGTAAAATGCCAATCTTTTGCCAAAGATAATTGGTGGTATGTCCCTGTGGATGCGGAGATTATTGAGGCTGAAAAACAAAGTGAAAATTTACCGCTCTTTTGGGCAAAAATAGACAAACTTGTGGAGCAATACAGAAATGTCTGAAAAGATTAATCCTCAGTTGCTTGAAGTGATTGCTTGCCCTCGTTGTTTAGCTCGATTGCAATATGATCAAGAAAATCAACGATTAATTTGTTGTTATGAACAGATTGCTTATCCTATTAAAAATGGTGTGCCAGTGTTGTTTGCCGATAAAGCTGAAATATTAAAGAATAAGGAATAAATTATGTCATTTACCGTGATTATCCCCGCTCGTTTTGCATCAAGTCGTTTGCCAGGAAAACCTCTTGCTGATATTGCGGGTAAGCCAATGATTCAACATGTATTTGAGAAAGCATTGCAGTCAGGGGCGAGCCGAGTGATTATTGCCACCGATAATGAAAATGTGGCTGATGTAGCCAAAAGTTTTGGCGCGGAAGTATGCATGACTTCGGTTAATCATAATTCTGGTACAGAACGTTTAGCGGAAGTTGTAGAAAAATTAGCGATTCCTGACAATGAAATTATTGTCAATATTCAAGGCGATGAGCCTTTGATTCCACCCATTATTGTGCGACAAGTAGCAGATAATTTAGCAAAATTTAACGTAAACATGGCAAGCCTTGCGGTAAAAATTCATGATGCTGAGGAATTATTCAATCCAAATGCAGTGAAAGTGTTAACAGATAAAGATGGCTATGTACTGTATTTTTCCCGTTCGGTTATTCCTTACGATCGTGATCAGTTTATGAATTTACAGGATGTTCAGAAAGTACAGCTTGCGGATGCTTACTTACGTCATATTGGCATTTACGCATATCGTGCGGGGTTCATAAAGCAATACGTGCAATGGGTACCAACTCAACTTGAAAATCTAGAAAAACTTGAACAGCTTCGTGTGTTATATAACGGCGAACGCATTCATGTGGAGCTTGCGAAAGAAGTGCCTGCAGTGGGGGTGGATACTGCTGAAGATTTGGAAAAAGTGCGGGCAATTTTAGCGGCGAATTAAAATGTTTGATGCTAAAAAGTTCTTAGCGGATGTCTCTCACGAACCTGGTGTTTATCGTATGTATGATGATAAAGATCAGGTTATTTATGTTGGGAAAGCAAAGGATTTAAAAAAACGTCTTTCAAGCTATTTTCGTAAAAATCTGATCAGTAAAAAAACAGAGGCGTTGGTGGCATCAATTCATCATATTGACACCACGCTAACTTCATCTGAAACAGAAGCTTTACTGCTAGAGCATAATTTTATCAAGCTTTATCAGCCTCGTTATAACGTATTATTGCGTGATGATAAATCTTACCCATTTATTTTATTAACCAAAGAACGTCATCCAAGAATCACTTCCTATCGTGGGTCTAAAAAATTTGCAGGTGAATATTTCGGGCCTTATCCTCACGCGGGAGCCGTGCGTGAAACGTTATCACTTTTGCAAAAACTTTTCCCAGTTCGACAATGTGAAAATTCAGTTTATTCCAACCGCTCTCGTCCTTGTTTGCAATATCAAATTGGGCGTTGTTCTGCGCCTTGTGTTCAGGGATATGTTTCTGATGAAGAATATAATCAGCAAGTTGAATTAGCGCGCTTATTTTTGCAAGGCAAAGATCAACAGGTGTTAGATTATTTAATCGGTAAAATGGAGCAGGCAAGCAGAAATTTAGATTTTGAACAGGCGGCTCGTTATCGTGATCAAATTCAGGCGGTACGTTCGGTTATTGAAAAACAATTTGTATCCAATGAGCGTTTAGATGACATGGATATTATGTCTATTGCTTACCAACACGGTTTAGCCTGTGTACAAGTGATGTTTATTCGTCAAGGAAAAGTGCTCGGCAATCGCAGTTATTTCCCAAAAGTACCCGCAAATACGGATTTATCGGAACTTACAGAAACTTTTGTAGGGCAATTTTATTTACAAGGTCATCAAGGACGAAGTATCCCGAATAGTATTATTGTCGATCGTCAATTAGCTGAAAAATCAGAGCTTGAGCAACTTCTTACTGATCAAGCGGGCAGAAAAGTAACGATTCAAGAAAGTGTAAAAGGCGATAAGAGTAAATATTTACAGCTCGCACAGGTTAATGCTAAAGCGGCTTTAAATGTACAACTTAAACAATCTTCACGAATGTCAGAGCGTTATCAAGCGTTGTGCGAGCTGTTAAATCTTCCTGAAATTAAGCGTATGGAATGTTTCGATATAAGCCACACGATGGGAAATCAAACAGTAGCATCTTGTGTTGTTTTTAATCAAGAAGGTCCACTAAAATCTGATTATCGTCGTTTTAATATTGAAGGGATTACTGGAGGGGATGATTATGCTGCGATGGAACAAGCCCTGCAGAAACGTTATGAGCGTGATTTAGAAGAAGATAAAATTCCCGATATTATTTTTATTGATGGTGGAAAAGGGCAATTAAATCGTGCATTGAATGTGTTCCAACATCTTCAAGTAAAATGGGATAAAAATAGACCGCACTTAATTGGCGTGGCAAAAGGTGTGGATCGTCGAGCAGGGCAGGAAGTACTGATTATCAGCAAACAAGACCGCGAAATTCATTTGCCTGATGATAGTTTGGCATTGCATTTGATTCAACACATCCGTGATGAAAGCCATAATCACGCAATAAGCGGGCACCGTAAAAAACGTCAAAAAGCCTTTACACAAAGTGGTTTAGAAACCATTGAAGGTGTGGGTGCTAAACGTCGTCAGGCTTTACTGAAATATCTTGGTGGTTTACAAGGTGTGAAAAAGGCGACCTTAGATGAAATAGCCTCTGTACCTGGAATTTCGCTTAAACTTGCCGAAACGATTTTTGAAACGCTCAAAAATGATTAATCAATTATATCTTAAATGTAAATAACGATTGCTTTTCATCATAAAGCCATTATGATCCGCACTTTCGGATTTATTTAACTCTATTATAGGAAAAATTATGTTTGAATGGATTACTGATCCTGAAGCGTGGATATCACTTGCGACACTTGCTGCTTTGGAGATCGTTTTAGGGGTCGATAATATTATTTTTATTAGTATCCTAGTTGGACGTTTACCTGAACGCCAACGCCAGTCTGGTCGTATTGTTGGACTTGGTTTGGCAATGCTGACAAGAATTTTACTTTTAATGTCTCTAGCGTGGATGATGAAGCTTACTGCACCGTTATTTACTGTGTTTAATCAAGAAATTTCTGGGCGTGATTTGATTTTATTAATCGGTGGTTTATTCCTGATTATAAAAAGTTCTGGAGAAATTAAAGAGGCGATAAATCATCAAGAACACCATGAATCTGAAAGCAAAAACAAAGTGAGTTATTTTGGCGTATTAATTCAAATTGCAGTGCTAGATATTGTATTTTCTTTAGATTCCGTAATTACAGCAGTAGGTATGGCAAGCCATCTTCCTGTTATGATTTTGGCGATTATTATTGCCGTTGGCGTGATGATGTTTGCGGCAAAACCAATCGGCGATTTTGTGGATACACACCCAACGTTGAAAATTCTAGCTTTAGCTTTCTTAGTTTTAGTAGGAATTAGCTTAATTGCAGAAAGTTTGGATATTCACATTCCGAAAGGTTACATTTATTTTGCAATGGGATTCTCTGTTGTGGTCGAAATGATAAATATTCGAATGAGAAAACGGATGAAATAGAAGATTAAAAATAATTTAAGGGCTGAGTTCTGTTATTTGAGGAACTTGGCCCTTTTAGTTTATTTAGTTAATTTTTATATAACTAAATCATCTATTCAGTTCCATTTCAACATAAAGCAGACTATTTTAGTGTGATATTATTTCAACAAAAGTTTTATTTGAAAGGGTACATAATGAAATTACAACAATGGGTTAAACAATATCAACTAGGTTTACTTTTTCAGCAAGGTCAATTTGGTTTAGAAAAGGAAAGTCAACGTATTGACGATAAGGGAAATATTGTGACGACCCCCCATCCACGTGTATTTGGTAATCGTTCTTATCATCCCTATATTCAAACAGATTTTGCCGAGAGTCAGCTTGAGTTGATTACGCCACCAAATGCTAAACTGGAAGATAGCCTTCGTTGGCTTTCTGCAATTCATGAGGTGGTGTGGCGTTCTTTACCTGAAAATGAATACATTTTCCCATTTAGTATGCCAGCAGGATTACCACCAGAAAATGAGATTCAAGAGGCGCAGCTTGATAAACAAGAAGATGTTAAATATCGTGAGCATCTGTCTAAACAATATGGTAAATACAAGCAAATGGTAAGTGGAATTCACTACAATTTCCAACTGTCATCTGAATTTGTGAAAGCTATATTCTTGTTGCAAGATGAATATGCTCATCTTAAAGATTTTCAAAATGCCCTATATATGAAATTAGCTAATAATTTTCTACGCTATCAGTGGATTTTAGTTTATTTACTTGCTGCAAGTCCGACAGTGGAAGCAAATTATTTTTCTCGAAATGGCGTACTGAATTTTCCTTTGAAAGAGGGGCAGTTAGTACGTAGTTTACGTTCTAGTCCCTATGGTTACGTTAATTCATCTAATGTTGTGGTGAATCATGATAACCTTGAAAATTATGTAGAAACATTAGAGTTTCAAGTTAAATCTGGTCATTTGATTGCAGAAAAAGAATTTTATTCTAATGTTCGTTTACGAGGTTCGAAAAAAGCTCGTGAATTGCTAGAAAAAGGCGTTCAATATGCAGAATTTCGTTTGTTTGATTTGAATCCACTTGAGCCATATGGTATCAGTCTAGATGATGCAAAATTTATTCATATTTTCTTATTAGGAATGTTATGGCTTGATGAGACAAGTGGTCAAAAAGAAGTAGAGCTTGGTAAACAAAGATTATATCAAGTATCTCTTGAAGACCCTCGTGAGCAAACAGCATTTAGAGAAGAAGGTGAAGCAATATTAAGCCAAATTATTGATATGTTGAAAATTATCAATGCAGATGAAAGAGCGGTTAAAATTTCGGAAGAAAAATTGGTGCAATTGGCAGAACCAAGTCTAACAGTAAATGGGAAATTGCTCAAAGCGATTGAGCAGGAGGGAAGTTATAAAGCTTTGGGGGTAAAACTTGCGAAGCAATATAAAGCTCAAGCTTTTAAACGTTTTTATGCTTTATCTGCATTTGATAATATGGAACTCTCCACTCAAGCTTTATTATTTGACCTAATTCAAAAAGGTGTTACGACTGAAATTTTAGATGAGAATGATCAATTTCTTGCGCTTAAATTTGGTGAACACCTTGAATATGTTAAAAATGGTAATATGACTAGCCATGATCAATATATCTCTCCATTGATTATGGAAAATAAGGTAGTGACAAAGAAAGTATTATCAAAGGCTGGTTTTAATGTACCAAAAAGCTTGGAATTTACATCGATTGAACAGGCCGTTGCACATTATGCTTTATTTGAAGGACGCGCTGTTGTTATTAAACCAAAATCCACAAATTATGGTTTAGGCATCACAATTTTCAAACAGGGTGTGACACATAGAGAGGATTTTGTCAAAGCGATTGAGATTGCTTTTCGCGAAGATAAAGAAGTGATGGTTGAAGATTATTTAATTGGTACAGAATATCGCTTCTTTGTTTTGGGGGATGAAACGCTTGCAGTGTTGTTGCGTGTACCTGCAAATGTTATAGGTGATGGAAAGAATACGGTGCGTGAATTGGTCGAGATAAAAAATTCAGATCCTTTACGGGGAGATGGTTCTCGCTCACCTCTCAAAAAGATCGCTTTAGGTGACATAGAATTATTACAGTTAAAAGAACAAGGATTAACACCAGATAGTGTACCTCAGGCTGGCCAAATTGTGCAGTTACGTGCTAATTCTAATATCAGTACGGGAGGGGATTCTATTGATATGACTGATAAAATGCACGAGAGTTATAAACAGATTGCTGTAGGAGTTGCTCATGCAATGGGGGCTAAAGTTTGCGGGGTCGATTTAATTATTCCTGATTTAACAAAACAAGCTGAACCATCCTTAAACTCCTGGGGAGTGATTGAAGCTAATTTTAATCCAATGATGATGATGCATATTTTCCCTTATCAAGGTAAATCAAGAAGATTGACTAAAAACGTCATTAAAATGTTGTTTCCAGATATAGAAATGTAGTATCAAATTAAGTGATAAGAAATAACCGCACTTTAACTAATTAAAGTGCGGTTGATAAGAAACATTTATGTTGTATGTGTTGAATTAATATACACCCTGTGCCAACATAGCATCAGCAACTTTAACAAAACCTGCAATATTAGCTCCTACTACATAGTTAATATTTTGTTGACCTGCGATAGAACCATATTTTTTGCAGTTAGCATGAATATCTAACATAATACGATGCAATTTGGCATCAACTTCTTCCGCTGTCCAATATAAGCGTTGGGAACTTTGTGCCATTTCTAAGCCAGAGGTCGCTACGCCACCAGCATTAGCTGCTTTACCTGGGCCAAATAATACACCAGCCTCTAAGAATGCGTCTGTTGCTTCGATAGTAGTTGGCATGTTTGCACCTTCAGCGACTAATTTCACACCATTTTTAATCAAGGCTTTCGCATCTAAAATCTCTAATTCGTTTTGGGTTGCGCAAGGAAGAGCTATATCGGCTTTCACTTCCCAAGGGCGTTTGCCTGCAAAATATTGAAGACCAAATTGTTTTGCAAATTCTTCTACTCGACCACGTTTTACATTTTTGAGCTCTAATAAAGCCTCTAATTTTTCACGATCAAATCCTTCAGGCAAATACACATAACCTGCTGAGTCTGAACAGGTTACGACTTTCGCACCAAGCTCCATCGCTTTTTCAATCGCATATTGTGCCACGTTACCTGAACCGGAAACTAAAACCGTTTTACCTTGGAAGCTATCCCCTTTCTCAGCAAGCATTGCTTGGGCAAAATAAACCAATCCATAACCGGTTGCTTCTGGACGAATTAAGCTCCCACCGAATGAAAGACCACGACCGGTAAAGACACAAGCCGCTTGGTTTGATAATTTTTTCATATAGCCTGCAAGATAGCCTACTTCACGACCACCTACACCAATATCACCGGCGGGCACATCGGTATCTGGGCCAACATGACGATACAATTCAGCCATTAAAGCTTGACAGAAACGCATCACTTCAGCATCTGATTTTCCTTTAGGATCAAAATCTGATCCCCCTTTCGCACCACCCATTGGCAATGTGGTTAAGGCATTTTTAAAGATCTGTTCAAAACCTAAGAATTTTAAAATCGATAAGTTAACGGATGGATGAAAACGCATTCCCCCTTTAAAAGGACCAATTGCACTGTTGAATTGCACGCGGAAAGCTCGGTTTACTTGAACTTGGCCTTTATCATCAGTCCATGCCACACGGAATTGGAATGCTCGCTCTGGCTCAACTAAACGCTCTAATAAAGCTTCTGAACGGTATTTAGGGTTTGCTTCCAAGAAAGGCCAGATTGAAGTGAAGACTTCACGAACAGCCTGTAAAAATTCAGGTTGGTGAGCATCTCTTTGAGCGATTTTCCCAAGAAATTCGTCTAATGATGTAATTATTGTCATAATGTGTTTCCTCTATTGATGTTGTATTTTTCTGTATGTATTTGAATCACCCTCTAGATGGGGCTTAGTGACAATATGTAACGAGAGACTTAATATTGCAATATTTATTGTGATAAAAAGATAAAAAGAGAATAAAAAAAGCAAGAAAATTAAATTTTCTTGCTTTTTTTTAGATGAAATCTAAATTATTAATCATAATATTATGGTTTTACTTATTTTTCCCTTCTAAATAAAGCCATTCTGCGACTTGTTTTGCAAAATAAGTCAAAATTCCGTCGGCACCAGCTCGTTTGAAGCAAAGTAGTGATTCCATAATACATTCTTTTTCTTTTAGCCAGCCATTTTGAATGGCTGCCATATGCATTGCGTATTCACCTGAAACTTGATAAGCGAAAGTAGGTACGCCAAAATGTGTTTTTACGCGATACACCATATCTAAGTATGGCATACCTGGTTTTACCATGACCATGTCAGCGCCTTCTTGTAGATCTAATGCGACTTCTTGTAAACCCTCATCTCCATTTGCAGGATCAAGTTGATAAGTTTTTTTATCACCGCCTTTTAAATTACCTGATGAGCCGACAGCATCACGAAATGGTCCATAATAATTAGAAGCATATTTGGCAGAATATGCCATAATTTGTGTGTTAATAAATCCTTTTTCTTCTAATGCTTGTCGAATACGGCCAATACGACCATCCATCATATCACTTGGCGCAACAATATCAGCGCCTGCTTCAGCATGAGAAATAGCTTGTTTGATGAGAATATCAGAGGTGATGTCGTTAAGAACATAGCCGTCTTCATCAATAATTCCATCTTGTCCATGGCTTGTATAAGGGTCAAGTGCAACATCTGTTAATACCCCTAATTCTGGATAAGCATTTTTTAATGCTCGAACTGCGCGTTGTACTAGACCGTTTGAATTATAGGCTTCTTCTGCCATTAGAGATTTTTTATCTTGTTCAATTACAGGAAATAATGAAATGACAGGAACACCATATTTAACTAGCAAACCTGCTTCAATAAGAAGTTGATCGATAGTTAGACGTTCAACACCTGGCATAGAGGGAACAGCCTCACGATAGTTTTTACCTTCAAGAATAAATACCGGATAAATAAGATCGTCTACGGTGAGTTTATTTTCAGCCATTAAACGACGACTAAAATCATGTTTACGTAAACGACGTAGGCGGCGGGTAGGAAATCCTGTAAAAATTTGTTGAGTCATATTATAGTCCTTTTTCTTATATAATGAGAAAGGGGGCGATGCCCCCCAATTATTATTCCATTTTATTTGATTCTTCAGTATTTTCAACCGCACTTTCATCTTCTTTTGGCTGATAAAAACGAGCAACTAATAAACCTAATTCAAATAGAAGAATCATTGGTACAGCAAGTAGCGTTTGTGAAAATACATCTGGTGGGGTTAGAATCATTCCAATAAAAAATGCACCTACAATGATATAAGGGCGTTTTTCAGAAAGGGCCTTTACCGTTGTTACACCTGTCCAACAAAGTAAAATAATAGCAATTGGGACTTCAAAACAGACGCCAAAAGCTAAAAATAATGCCAATGCAAAATCTAAATAACTACTAATATCTGTGGCAATTGCGACACCTTCAGGTGCAGTTTGGGTAAAAAAGCTAAATACAAAAGGAAACACTACATAATAAGCAAAAGCCACCCCACAATAAAAAAGAATAGTGCTTGAAAATAACAATGGGTAAATCATTCTTTTTTCATGTTGGTATAGAGCTGGTGCAACAAATGCCCAAACCTGGTAGAGCAAATAAGGAACGGAAATAAATACTGCGACTATTGCCGTTAATTTAATAGGCGTAAAGAAGGGCGTTTGAATATTTGTTGCGATCATTGTTGCGCCTTTTGGCATAACGTTAGTTAAGGGAGCTGCAACAAAATGATAAATATCATTTGAAAAATAAACGAGCGCAACAAATACCAATGCAACGCAAATCACACTGCGTAAAAGACGGTTTCTTAATTCAACAAGGTGTGTAATTAGGGGTTGAGATTCATCCACATTACTCATACAAATTCCCTATAATTCAGATTTTTTCGATTGAGATTTCGATACAGGTATGACTTCAATATCATCTGGGGGATAGTAATCAGATAGGCGTTCTGTGAGTTCTGCCTGCTCGTGAGCATCAAGCGTGGTTAAATCAGTAAGTTGATTTTCTTCTTTCGGCAAAATTTCTGATGAATCCAGTGCTACTACAGCATCTTTGGATTTGTCCCCATTTTCTGCCGCATTTTTAATTTCTTTGATTTGTTCTTCTACTGTCGTGCCTGCTTCAGCAGCTTTGGCTTCCAGCTCGGATTTCATTTTATCTGCTTGTGCTTTTAATTCTTCTACCGTTTTACTTAATTCTGGAGAAAGTGTTTGTAAATTTAAAGATTCAGCTTTTTTAATGCTATCTTGTAATTCTTGTAATTTTAGTTCTTGTTTTAATTCGTTTTGCACATTGGCAGCTAAGCCGCGAATGGTTTTTACCCAACCCATAACTGTACGAATAGCCACGGGCAAACGCTTAGGGCCTAGCACCACTAAGCCCACCAGCATCAATAAAACAAGTTCGGAAAAACCAATATCAAACACGGTTATGCCTGTTCTTTATTTTTTACAGTTTCAGTTTTTTCAGAGGTTGTCGTAGCGTCTTTAATTTGGGTAAACTCAGCATCTTTTTTAGGCTCGTCATCAGACATTGCTTTTTTAAAACCTTTTACTGCTGCACCAAGATCAGAGCCCGCATTGCGTAACTTTTTAGTACCAAATACTAATAAAATCACGACTAATAAAATAATCATTTGTGCTGGGGATAAACCAAACATAGAAAAACTCCGTTAGAATTAAATTGAAAATTTGGGCTTGAATATACTCTTTTTATGCATTTGCCTCAAGAGGTAATTTTAAAAGTGCGGTCAAAAAGAAGGTTATTTTCAACCGCACTTTAGTCTTATTATTCAGCCAGTTCTGTTTGCTCGTGCGCCATCAATTCTTGTCCCACATCATCTAACAAACTTAAGTAGCGTTCATAATGTTTCAACATATCAGCAATCAATTCGTCTTGATCCATATATTGCACATCATAACCCACTCGACCATCAAAGAAATAGGTGTATGGCTCATAGGTCATACTATGTTGGATATGTGGCAAGTTATCATCATTAATTAATTGCTCTGATACCTCGCGACCAATAGATTTTACCCCGTACATAAAGTCTCGCATCAACTCTTTCTGAATGACTAACTCGACTGCAGGCTCATCTTGATCAAATAACGTGTTAATTTGTACGCTCAAATCATATTTGCTAATCAACTCTTGGCGTAATTCTCGCATAGCTGGTAATACCGTATGTTTAAGGAAACGTAAAATATCTTTTTCTTGCGTTTGGTTCATCATTTGTTCCAAACGTTCTTTCCACTTATCCCCTGTCCAGAAAATACTGGTTGGATTAACTTTGGTATCAAAATATTTTTTGTCCGCATTCAAGCCTTTCCATAAACTAAAACACATCAATAACATCAACATTGCGAAAGGTAACGCCACTAACAAGGTCATTGCCTGTAGATTAGCTAAGCCACCTGATTGCATTAAAACAATCGCGACGACTGACATTAATACACCCCACATCACGGCCTGCCAACGAGGTGCTGCAAGGCTTTTATCGCGTGATGCAATGTTATTTAATACATAAATACCGGAGTCTGCCGAGGTGATAAAGAATAAAGAAATCACCACCAAACTTACTAAACCAGTCACACCAGAAAGCGGTAAATAATCTAAGAATTTAAAGAGCAACGTTTCAGGCGAGGAAATCATTTGTCCTAACGTACCTGCAGCTTCACCATCATTCAACCAAATGGCCGTATTACCAAATACGGTAAACCACAAGATACCGAACATGCTAGGAATCACCAATACCCCGAAAATAAATTCGCGAATCGTGCGTCCTTTAGAAATTCGAGCAATAAACAAGCCAACAAATGGTGCCCAAGAACACCACCATGCCCAATACAAAATCGTCCAACCACTAAACCAACCAGTATGCTCTTGTTCATAAACATAGGTTTTGAAGCTTAATTGTACTAAGTTGCTGAGATAAGTTCCGATGTTGTCGCTAAAAGCGGATAACAAATAAAGTGTTGGCCCTGCTACTAATACGAAAATCAATAAACAGAAAGCTAATGTTAAATTCAGCTCACTTAAGATTTTGACTCCTTTTCCTATACCAGAAATCGCGGAAAATGTGGCTAAACTCATCACCACAGCAATTACAACAATTTGCAAGCTGAAACTATTTTTACTAATCCATCCTAATTGATGTAAGCCAGCACCCAATTGTGATGCCCCAAAACCTAATGTCGTGATAATACCGAATAAGGTGGCAAGTAGCGCCATAATGTCGATAAGATCGCCTAACTTGCCATTAATACGCTCTTTCAATAGCGGATAGAAACAAGAACGTAATGCTAAAGGCAATTTATAACGGAATCCAAAGTAAGCCAATGACAACGCAATCGTGCCATACACCGCCCAGGCATGGATTCCCCAGTGAAATAAGGTGTGTAACAAGGCTTCTTGTTGCTTATGCTCAGCGCTACCAGTGGTAATGTCAGATAAGTAATGCGTTAACGGCTCCGCGACACCAAAGAACATCAACCCTACCCCCATACCGGCAGCAAATAACATTGCTAACCAAGAGAGAAAACCGAATTCAGGCTCTTCTTCATCATTGCCTAATTTGATATTACCTAGGCTACTGACTGATAAAATGACTAAAAAGCCCAAAAACACTGAGAATGCTAAGACGTAAAACCAACTAAAGTTGGCAAAAATGCCCGATTTGGCGGTATTTAATAAAGTTTGCGTTTGTTCCGGAGCGATTAAAATCATCGCAACGAGTAACACCACAAAAAATAACGTTGCACCAATCACTAAAGGATTGAACGACGTTTGCTTTTCCATAAATTTAGATAAAGACAACGCTTCCCCCTTAAAATTAAGTGAATAAAAATAAAATCAGATTAAATAAAATAAGGCCTTAAGCCCTAAATGGTGAGATGGAACCATCGCAAATGATAGCACGGAGAAGTGCGATTTTGAAGGAAACGCTCAGTAGAATATGAAGGATTGTTTCCAAAAATTCGTTTATTATATCAAAAAGTAATAATTATTTCAATTTATAAAAATATCGATGGTGTTTAAGTTGTATTTTTGACTAATATAATGAATTACAACACTTGCTCAAACAAGACGGTAAAAGAAAACGTTTTATTTAATGTGTTATAGATAAAACAATTTCTTAATGCAGTTTGAGTGAGGTGATCAAATGTTTGATCATCTAAATCAGATGAAATAAAAATCTTGATTTTACAATCTGTTATTTGGGGTTGTTCATTATAACCGCGAACACCCAGTAAGGTTAGAGGATTGGCGAGATTGAGCCAAATTTTTCCTTCCATTTCTACAATATCGGCTCGTTGTTGAGCAAAATGTGCTTTTACACTGCTCAAAATGCCCCCTAAAATAGAAACAGCGAAATAATCCACCGCACTTTTTTGTAACGATTGGTTATCAAAATTGACTTGTGAATAGAGAGAAATACTGTCATTCGGTGTGAATAATTTAATTTCTTCTCCGCGTAATACGGCTCGATATTTCGCTGTAAAACATTCACTTTCAGGTACGTTATACATAACGTTCCCTCAATATTGATTTTGCTTCATTTAATACCTTAAGTTTGGCTTCAATAATGTCAAATACATTTAAAGGGCGGTTAGAAAAAGTGGCAAATCCACAATCTGGATTTAGCCAAATTTGCTCTGGTGGAAGGTAATTTAAGGCTTTTTCTGCTCGTTGAACAATCTGATCTACGGTTTCTACCTCATCAGAACGAGGATTGATGACGCCTAAGCCTAAAATGCATTTTTGTCTTAAGATTTCACTTTCTAATAACGAACTTAATTCTCCTGCTCTTGGCGTAGAAAATTCGAGCATTAAAATATCAGGTAATGCCGATTCAAATAAATCCACTAGTGATGTATAAGGCCCGCGCAGTAATACGCTTTCATCTTTGCTCCAGTTGCCTCGGCATACATGTAATGCGGTTTTGATATTTTTATTTCTTGCATACTCAAAGATTTGAGTAATTAAACTTTTCGCAAACTGTAGTTCCGCTGCAAAATCTTGTTTTTCGCTTAACGCCGCACACATAAATGAACGTGTTTGATGATGGCTAAAAATAACTTCTGTCAAAACAGGCTCATCAAATTGAACAACACTTACGCCTAGTTCACATAAATGATCAATTTCTTGCTTTAAAATAGCAACAACATCTTTTGCCATTTCTTCTTTTGATGAATAATGTTGCCCTGACACAGACGAAAGCCACATGGAGCGAGCCATTAAGTAAGGTCCTGGCAAGGTTGCTTTAATTGGCTGCTTAGTTAGATTTTTCAGTAGCAACATTTCATCTGCTACTAAAGATTGTTTGTAGCTGATTTTTCCTACGCAAATAGCATTTTTTATGGAAAGTGCGGGAACATCCAAGGTTTCTAGCATTGACTCAAAAATTTGCTTTTCTTTAATGTGATCGAGCATTTCACTCATGCTCATTAAGGTCGCGCCTTGAATTTTTTGTGCAATAAAAGAAAGGTAATTGTCACGAAGTAATTCACCACTCGTGATAACATCAATGTCAGTACGTTGTTGAAGTTCGATAATTTGTTTTGTTTCTTGAACAACGATTTGCTCAAGCTCAGCTGTAGTTATTTTGCCGAGTGCGTGCTTTTTACGTGCCATCAAAAGTGCTTGGCTACGAGGCATTGAGCCTAAAAGGGAAGTTGTGAAAGGTTTCATAGAAAATCCACAATGATGGGCGTTTATCGCACGCCCATCATGACATATTGATCTTAAAAGAATTTTAAATATTCATTGGCAGCTTGTAATTGAGCAAAACCTTTTGTTCTGCCCGCAACCCAACGTTTTAATCCTTCCAAATCCATCATTTCTTTATGCTCTGGATTGTTGTAATCCATTTTGAACAAGGTTTCGGTGAATGCATTGAATTTGGTTTCATCTAATCCCACGCGTCCACTAAAAATACAATGGTCAAATGATGGTGTTTTTGCGAGTACTCGAACTGTTGCAGGATCGAGCGTGCCATCTTTTGTCCAACGTTCAAAGTTGAAATCTAACATCCATGTTGCCGCGACTTGGCGATCTTTTAATGCATTAGCTGCATCTAATTCACCGCCTACATGATCGCCGTGCAAACCAACACCCACATCAAAGCGTTTTTCTACATAATCTTGACCAAATTCCAAGCCATGTTGATGTAAAAACTCGATAGGAATTAATCGCGCTTGTGGGGAATCAATTGCACCAAAAGCAATAGTTTTATTTTTTAAATCTTCAATCGATTGGATAGTTGGATCATTAACAACTAAATAGCTTTGACGATCTTGGTCGGTATCACGCATTGCACCATTTAAGGTTTTACCACCACTACGCAAGTAACCATCTAACCACGCTAGGGGAGAGTTCCATGCTACATCAATTTCATTATTGAGTAACGCATCAACTTGTCCTTTGTAGTCTTTGAAATACACGGGTTCAATAGGGAAGCCTTCTTTTTCGAAAAAGTCTGCAATAATTCCCCAAATCACTGTCACTTGTGGGGCGTAGATTACCGCCCCAATTTTTAATTTCTCACTCATTTTTCACCGCACTTTATGGAATTTGTTGACCTGTAATGGCTTTACCTAACCAAATATTTAGCACATCGACACTTGGGGCCATCACTTGACTTGCTAATGCATCGCGTAAATAGCGTTCCATTGGCCCCATTTTGTTATAGGCCTTACCACCGCCAATACGCATACCAATTTGTGCAAGAGTAATCGCGTTTTCGCTCGCGATAATTCGGGCAGCTAATAATTTAGCCAATGCATCGGCATCACCTTCTGTGGCTGCACGAGCTGCATCTCGCGTAGCACATACAGCCGCATTCGTATTTGCATAGATTTTAGCTAAGTGAATTTGCACGGTTTCGATTTCAGCTAATGCAGTGCCCGATGTGTATTTACGGTGTGTTGAATGTTTAATTGCTTCAGTAAGCACTGCTTTACAGACGCCGCTATAAACAGCTGCCAAACCACAAATAAAGGCTGGTGCAATGCCACCAAATACTTGTTCTGCGCCTGCGCCAACTTCGCCAATGCGCCAGCTACGATCTAATGGCATATCGGTCATTCGCATAAAGCAAGAGACATTGCTACGCATACCTAAGCCATTCCAGCTATTAGCTTCAAAAGTTAAGCCTTGAGTACTAAGTGGAAGCACCCAGTTATCAATAGTTTCACCATTTTCGGAAGGCAAAAGTGCTAAATAATAAGAGGCATAATTGCCAGATGTCACCATGGATTTTAAGCCATTGAATACTGCATGTTCAGCATTAAATTGTGCGGTTGCATCGGTAATATAGAAGTGAGTACCTGTGCCTAATTCACTATAGGCGAGTGCGGCAAAGGTTTGATTTTGAACAATGTCAGAAAAGATTTTTTGTTTGAGTTGATCGCTGCCGAATAGATTTAAGCAATTCACTGCAACGTTACTCATCATGTAACAGAGACCAGCAGAGGCTGAACTTTCAGCTAACGCCATGCAGACTTCAGCGTGTTCTTTTAGGGTTAATCCCATTCCGCCGTATTCTTTTGGAATTAAAAGTGAAAACCAACCAGCTTTACCTAATTCCTTAAATGCCTGAACAGGAAATTCTTTTTTTTGATCGAGTTCGTCGGCGTAAGGCTCAATAAACTGTTCCGCTAACTTTCTCACCTGAGTATAGATTTGCGACATAATATATCCTTATTGTGTGTTGAGAAAAACTTTCTACGAGGCGGATATTATTATGCTAGGTTTCTTTTTTCTAGTATTTAATTCAAAATAATTTCAGTAATGTGACGTGGATCAAGAAAAAATCTGGCAAGCATTTTCCCATGTGACTTTTTTAATCAATTCAGCAGGTTCATTTCTTAAGGAGCAAAGGGCTTTGAAACTTTCCACAATACGTTCTGGTCGATTAGGTTGGCCTTGAAAACCAAATACTGGCATATCAGGACTGTCTGTTTCCAACACTAAGGCGTCAAGTGGTAGTTTTGCAATCGCTTGACGAGTTTTATTGGCGCGTTCATAAGTGATAGTGCCGCCAACCCCGATTTTATAACCTAAATCAACAAAGCGTTTTGCTTGATCGTAGCTTCCTGAAAAACCGTGTACCACGCCAAGTTTAGATAATGGAATACGTTTTAAAAAAGTAAAAATTTGATCATGACTTTTTCGGCTGTGAATATTGACGGGTAAATTAAATTGCTTTGCCAAATAAAGTTGGCTTTCAAAAAAATGGCATTGCTTTGCCCAAAGTTCATAGGTGAGCAAATCAGGAATCGCACGTTCCAAACCAATTTCTGCCACCGCCGAGCAATTTGCATCACGATTTTTTAAGGCTTGTTCTAACAGAATCAAATCATTTTCGGTGTGTTCTTGAATATAAAGAGGATGGAGCCCAAGCCCATAGCACAAATTATCAGGAAAAAGTGCGGTCATATTTTGGATTGTTTTAAAATCAGCTGCTTTCACTGCCACAATCAGTATTTTTTGCACATCGGCTTGCTTAGCATTATTAACAAGCTGTGACAAAGGCTCCCCAGTAAATTGTTGGAGATAATCAAGATGCGTGTGAGTGTCGAAGAAAGGCATGAGCATTGTCCTTTAGGTCGATAAAAAATGGCGGAATTCATCCGCCATTCACCATTATTCTACTGAAACCGATGTAATCACTACATCTTCAGTTGGAACATCTTGATGAAAGCCTTTGTTGCCTGTTTTCACTTTTTTGATTTTATCCACAACATCCATACCTTCAACCACTTCACCAAATACCGCATAGCCCCACTCTTGAACGACTTCACGGCCAAACATTTCTTTTGAACGATAATTTAAGAAATCATTGTCTGCCACGTTAATGAAGAATTGTGCGGTCGCTGAATGTGGATCTGAAGTGCGAGCCATTGCAATGGTTCCACGTTTGTTACTTAAACGATTGTTTGCTTCATTTTGGATTGGTGCTTTGGTTGCTTTTTCGCGCATACCGCTTTCCATACCGCCGCCTTGAATCATAAAGCCATCAATAACACGGTGAAAAATTGTGTTATTATAAAAGCCGTCTTTGCAGTAATTTAAGAAGTTTTCTGCAGTAATCGGAGCTTTATCAAAATCCAATTTAATTTTAATGTCGCCAAAGTTTGTGTGTAACGTAACCATTTTGTTTTCCTTCTGAAAAATTAAGGGTCGTATTATTCCACAATCGAGGTAAAAGTGCTATAAAAGTGCGGTTTGTTTTTATTTCATTTTACGAGCTTAAAAATGCTAAAAATTTTCAATACCTTAACGAGAGAAAAAGAAATCTTTAAACCTATCCACGAAAATAAAGTGGGAATGTATGTTTGTGGCGTCACTGTTTATGATTTGTGCCATATCGGTCATGGACGCACTTTTGTGTGTTTTGATGTGATTGCTCGTTATTTACGTTCTTTGGGTTACGATTTAACTTATGTGCGTAATATCACTGATGTGGACGATAAAATCATTAAACGTGCATTAGAAAACAAAGAAACTTGCGATCAACTTGTAGATCGTATGGTGCAAGAAATGTATAAAGATTTTGATGCACTTAATGTCTTACGCCCTGATTTTGAACCTCGTGCAACCCATCATATTCCAGAAATTATTGAAATTGTAGAAAAATTAATTAAACGCGGACATGCTTATGTCGCGGATAATGGCGATGTGATGTTTGATGTGGAAAGTTTTAAAGAATACGGCAAATTATCTCGTCAAGATCTTGAGCAATTACAAGCTGGTGCACGTATTGAAATCAATGAAATCAAGAAAAATCCAATGGATTTCGTGCTTTGGAAAATGTCGAAAGAAAACGAACCAAGTTGGGCTTCCCCTTGGGGGGCAGGTCGCCCAGGTTGGCATATTGAATGTTCTGCAATGAACTGCAAACAGCTTGGCGAGCATTTTGATATTCACGGTGGTGGCTCTGATTTAATGTTCCCTCACCACGAAAATGAAATTGCACAATCTTGCTGTGCGCATGGCGGTCAATATGTGAATTATTGGATCCATTCTGGCATGATTATGGTGGATAAAGAAAAAATGTCGAAATCCCTCGGCAATTTCTTCACAATTCGTGATGTATTAAATCACTATAATGCAGAGGCAGTACGTTATTTCTTATTAACGGCAC
Organism: Haemophilus sp. CCUG 66565; assembly: GCF_001679495.1. Lineage (NCBI taxonomy): Bacteria > Pseudomonadati > Pseudomonadota > Gammaproteobacteria > Pasteurellales > Pasteurellaceae > Haemophilus > Haemophilus sp. CCUG 66565. Next base: position 173,534 of record NZ_LZOX01000001.1, read on the forward strand.
ATTATCGTAGTCAGCTCAATTATAGCGAAGAAAACTTGAATTTAGCGCAGGGTGCGTTAGAACGTTTATACACGGCTTTACGCGGAACAGATCAAAGTGCGGTTGCTTTTGGCGAAGAAAATTTTGTGGCAACTTTCCGTGAAGCAATGGACGATGATTTTAATACGCCAAATGCACTTTCTGTTTTATTCGAAATGGCGCGTGAAATTAATAAGTTAAAAACAGAGGATGCTGAGAAAGCCAATGGACTTGCCACACGTTTACGTGAATTGGGGGCGATTTTAGGCTTACTTCAACAAGATCCAGAAAAATTCTTACAAGCCGGTTCTGACGATGATGAAGTGGCAAAAATTGAAGCACTCATCAAACAACGCAACGAAGCTCGAGCGGCTAAAGATTGGTCTGCCGCAGATGCAGCACGTAATGAATTGGCAGCTATGGGCATCGTATTAGAAGATGGTCCGAATGGAACAACTTGGCGTAAGCAATAACAAGTTTATTGCCTATCGAATCATATTTAGATTCAAAAACTGACCAATGAAGTAGGTTAGAGAAGTGATTGGGTATTTTTATTGAAATTGATAAATGGAAAAAATAAAGGCGACTTTTAGTCGCCTTGCTGAAATTATTTATTTGAGTTTTCATCACATTTATTGATGTCACTACACTTACCGTAAAGGTATAAACTGTGAGCTTTTAATTTAATACCATATTGTTCGCTAATTTCGCGTTGGCGTTGTTCAATAATATTATCTGTGAATTCAAATACTTTTCCGCAATCCTCGCAGATAATGTGATCGTGGTGCTCGACCGGAGCTAATTCAAATACTGATTTATTTCCTTCAAAATTATGACGGATTAAAATGTGTGCTTCGTCAAATTGATTAAGTACACGATAAACCGTTGCAAGCCCAATTTCACTACCTTGTTCAAGTAAAATCTTATATACATCTTCTGCAGAAAAATGCTCATTTTTGTGATTTTGCATTAAAGCAAGAATCGTTAAACGAGGTTCAGTGATTTTTAATCCAGCTTTTTTAAGTAATTTAATGTTTTCTTCAGACATAAAGTTCCCTTCCTTTTATGTGAAAAATTCTAAGCGAGCTCGGCTAAACACATTTCATCGTAAATTTGTTTACACCATTTTTCTACACGTTCTGCTGTGAGTTCAGGTTGGCGATCTTCATCAATACACAACCCAATGAAAGTTCCATCTTCTAATAATGCTTTTGATGCTTCAAAAGTATAGCCTTCAGTTGGCCAGTTCCCCACAATGATCGCGCCGCGCGGTTCTACGATGTCACGCACGGTGCCGATAGCATCACAGAAATAATCAGCATAGTCTTCTTGATCGCCACAGCCGAAAATACCTATGAGTTTATCTGTAAAATCGATTTCTTCTAACGTTGGGAAAAAATCATCCCAGTCAGCTTGTGCTTCGCCGTAATACCAAGTCGGAATACCGAAAAGTAAGAAATCGTATGCTTCAATATCTTCTTTGCTACTTTTTGCAATATCACGAATATCGATTAAGTCATTACCTAATTGTTTTTGGATCATTTTCGCGATGTTTTCGGTATTGCCTGTGTCACTGCCATAAAATAGACCAACAACTGCCATTTTTCTTTCCTTTTAAAATTTAACGTATTGATTATAAATAGGGGATATACCCTAAATTATGTGGGAGTATACTACAAAAGTATTCTCATTTAAATTAATTAATTCTTATTTACAAATCGCTCTATCGCACGTATAACAAATTCAGGTTTTTCAGCATGCACCCAATGCCCACAACCACTAATAGTAAAAGACGTCGCATAAGGAAATTGTTCTAAAATTTTTTCGCTATTCTCTATTTCTATATAAGAAGAATTTCCGCCTTTAATAAACAGCGTAGGCGTTAGTACATGCACTTTTTCCCAATCCATAATGTTTGCGTAATTGTTGAAAAGTGCGGTGAGATTAAAGCGAAAATAATCAGGTGAACTGGGCTCAAAAGATTTCAGCATAAATTGCACGACATCCTGATCATCAATTTCCTTTTCTAATAGCGGTTTAGCTTCTTGACGAGTTTGAGGGGCTGCATTTTTTACAGCGAACAAGCCATTAAACACATCTTTATGTCCAAATCCTTCGTAAGGCAGGGGAGACATATCAATTACAATTAATTTCTCGACTAATTCTGGGCAAAGTGCGGTGATTTTCATGGCGGTTTTTCCCCCCATAGAATGACCAATTAGTATCACTTTGGGTAAATTTAAGTGGCGGATTACCGCGATAACATCTTCAGCCATAAGTTGGTAATTCATTTTTTCCGAATGAAAACTATGGCCGTGATTACGCAGATCTACGCGTAAAATATTGTAATTTTCGCTAAAAGCTCTGGCGATGATGCCAAGGTTGTTCATATCCCCGAATAAACCGTGAATAAAAACTAAAGTTGGAGAATTAATCGTTTGTTTTACTTGATGAAATTGATAATTGAGCAATGAGTTTGCCATAATTTTTGCGTGAGAATTTGTAAAGAAGTCGCTATAATTAAAAAAATTCTAGCAAACAGAGAGAAAAAAATGAAGATCATTGAAGTTGATGAAGAATTATACCAATACATTGCGAGCCAAACCCGCTCTATTGGGGAAAGTGCTTCGGATATTTTACGCCGTTTGCTTAATTTACCGGCACATGCGAGTGTTTTTGCCGATGACTTAACATTTGCACCAGCTGAAAATAACGAAAAAGCAGAATCAAAAGTAGATGTACAGACCGAATCTGCTAAGTCAGAAAGTGTCAAACCGACGAAAAAACAGCCGATAACTGCAATTAATCAGATCGTAGAAAAAGTTCAAACGTTGTTGAACTCGACAGAATTTCAAGAAGAAGGCAAAGCTGTTACGCGTTTCTTAGCAATTCTACGCGTGCTTTACCGTACCAATCCTGAGAGTTTTGCGCAAGCTACAGAATCTTTACAAGGCCGTACTCGAGTTTATTTTGCGCGTGATGAGGCGACATTGTTAATGACTGGTAATCATACAAAACCAAAACAAATTCCAGATACGCCTTATTGGGTTATCACGAACACAAACAGTGGTCGTAAAATGCTGATGTTGGAAGGTGCAATGCAATCAATGGATTTGCCTGAAAGTTTAATTGACGAAGTGCGGGCATATTTCACGGTAAATTAATGATGTATCCTTGGCAAGCGTTTGCTCTCCAACCTAAGTTTTCTCATAAAATCGCCTTGCGCACTGCACAGGGCGATATTTTTAATTGGGCGCAAGTAGCCGAGAAAGTGAATCAAACTGTTTCCTTTTTACGAAATAAAGGTGTAAATCCTGAAAGTGCGGTTGCTTTTATTGGAAAAAATACAGAAAACATTTTATTTTTATATCTTGCTACAATCCAACTTGGTGCAAAAATTTTAGGTATTAATCCTGCGTTTCCTCAAGAAAAAATTGAAGAATTGTGTGAGATTCATCACATCGATTTTTGTTTTTATGATGAAGATTTGAGGGATTTTCCAAAAACTGATGTAGTTATACAAAAAGCTGATTTTTTTCGCCCTGCTACAATGACGTTCACGTCTGGCTCAACTGGCTTGCCAAAAGCGGTAGTGCATAATGTTCAAGCGCATTTAGATAATGCGAAGGGCGTATGCGAATTGATGAAGTTCGATAGCGTACATTCTTGGCTACTTTCCTTGCCGTTATATCATGTTTCAGGTCAAGGTATTGTTTGGCGTTGGTTGAGTTGTGGTGCTGAATTGCATTTTCCGAAAACGGATTTTTACGCTTCATTATTGGAGGTGACTCACGTTTCTCTTGTGCCAACGCAATTACAGCGTTTATTAGATTATTTACAGGAAAATCCGAGTATTTCATTTGCTACGCGTCATATTTTGCTTGGTGGCGCGCATATCCCGACAGAACTTACACAAAAAATGGTGAAATATGGTGTCGAAACGTATTCTGGCTACGGAATGACGGAAATGGCGTCTACGGTTTTTGCCAAAAAATCTGATGAAAAACAAGGCGTAGGGCAACCGTTATTAGGTCGAGAATATCGTTTGGTGAATGATGAAGTTTGGCTAAAAGGCGCTGGTTTGGCAATGGGGTATTGGAAAGAACGACAAATTTTTCCATTAACGAATAGCGACGGCTGGCTTCAGACAAAAGATAAAGGCATTTTGCAAGAGGGCGAACTGGTTATTATCGGTCGACTTGATAATATGTTTATTTCAGGCGGTGAAAATATTCAGCCAGAAGAAATAGAGCAAGTGATTCTGGAAAATGCTATGGTGAAACAAGTTTTTGTTTTACCCAAAGCCGATCATGAATTTGGCTATCGCCCAGTTGCGATTGTTGCTTTGAATGAACCCTTTAATCAAAGTGCGGTCGAAAAACTCACTGAATTTTTACAAGATAAATTGGCTCGCTTTAAACAGCCAATAGCTTATTATGAATTGCCAGTAGATTTATCTGCTGGCGCAATAAAAATATCACGTAAAGTGCTTTCCGATTGGTTAGCAAAACAAATAAACGAACAATAAAAAATACAGGTAACTTATGAAAACATCACGTTTTTTCACTGTACTTTTAGCTACAGCTTTAATTGGTTGGGCGACGGTGCATCCAACATTTGCTGCAAACAAAAGCAAAATATTATTACCTACGGAGCAAGATCTCACTACTGATTTAGCCGATGCACAGAAAATGGCTGATGGTGATGTAAAAACAGCACTTATTAATGAATTGCAAACCTCTTTAGATTTATTGCAACTCATTCAAACTCAACAAAAAAATAATGAAGATTTACATGATGTTTTAGCCCATGCTGATAGTGAAATTAAGAAAAATAATGCAGATTTATTGGCGTTTAAGAAGCAGTTAGAACAATCTAAATCAGTCGATTATCAAGCTCAAAATTTAGCGGATTTACAGGCTACATTAAGCAAACTTAATGCTCAACAGCAGGAAACCCAAACTGCATTAAGTAAAGCGAATACTCAATTAGCGGGGCAAAGTTCTGTATCTGAGCGTGCTCAAACCAGTCTTACTGAGAATTTGAAACGCACACAAGAAATTAATCAACAATTAGCCGATAGCAATCTTACAAAAACTTTACGTCAAAAAAATCAAATAGAATTACAGTTGATTGATTTAAAAAACGCTTACAACCAAGATTTATTGAAAAATAGCGATCAGCTGACATTGCTTTATCAAAGCCGTTATGATTTGTTGAATGCTCGTTTACAACTGCTACAACAACAAATTGTGGCGATCCAAGAAGTGATTAATCAGAAAAACTTGGCGCAAACTCAAAACCAAGTGGAACAAGTTCAGCAACAGCAACTAAATAGTGCAAAAAATTCCTATATTCAGAAAGAATTGGCACGTAATGCGGACTTGAGTCAATATTTGCTACAACAAACTGAGAAAACTAATATCTTGACGCAAGATGACTTGAGAATGCGTAATGTGTTGGAGAGTCTTACTCAAACTAAACATACGATTGACGAACAAATTAGCGCTTTACAAGGTACATTGGTACTTTCTCGTATTATTCAGCAACAAAAACAAAAATTACCAACTAATTTAAATATTCAAGGTTTATCAAAACAAATTGCAGATTTGAGGGTTCAGATTTTTGATATTACTCAAAAACGTAATGAGCTTTACGATTTAGATGCTTATATTCTTAAAGTAGAATCAGATGAAGGCGAAAAATTTAGTAATACAGAGAAGATTCAATTAACGAATTTATTAACTGAGCGTCGGAAAGTTTTATCTGACTTAATTAAATCATTGAATAGCCAGCTTAATTTAGCTATTTCTTTAGAACTCACTCAGCAACAAATTACTCAAATTAGTGATCAAATTCAATCAAAATTGGAGCAACAAAGTTTCTGGGTTAAAAGCAATAATCCTATCAATTTAGATTGGTTTGCTGAATTGCCTCGAGCATTTATGGCGCAAGTTGATGGTATTGTGAAAAAAATTGGTTTACCCACAAATTACAGTAACTTGCCTTACTTACTGATGTACTGCTTGGGCTTGTTTGTCGTGGGTGGTGCTATTTTTAAATTCAAAGATCGCATCAAACAACGTCTGTCAAAAATTAACGGCGAAATTAATCGATTAAAATATGATAATCAGTGGAATACTCCACAAGCCTTATTGCTTACTGCATTTTTAACGCTTTCTGGAACTTTATGGTTTTTAGCCATTTGTCAAATGCTTGGCTTCTTCTTTATGAAAAATCCAACTGAGTTTTGGGATTGGTCGTTTAGTATGGCTGGCTATTGGTGGTTCTTCACGTTTTGGCTTTCTTTATTCCGCCCGAATGGAATTTTTGTCCGTCACTTTGAATTTTCTCAACAAAGTGCGGTGCGTTTTCAAAGTGTAATTAAACGTATTGTTGTAGCGGTTGTGTTATTACTTAATACATCAGTATTTAGTAACGTGACTGATTATGGGTTGGCAAATGATGTGATTGGACAGGTGAATACAATAGTTTCATTGTTGTTCTGCATTATTATCATCGCACCACGTTTCAAAAATGTGCTACGTTCTTACGAAGATGAGAAAAAAAGCCATAACCACATTATCGTCAAAATCGTTCAATTTGGTTTACAGATTATTCCTGTTGGCTTAGTGCTATTAGTCGCATTGGGATACTATTACACTGCGTTGAATTTAATACAGCATCTGATTAATTCTTATATAGCCTGGTGTGTGTGGTGGTTAATTCGCCAAGTAATTTATCGTGGTATTACTGTATCATCTCGTCGCTTGGCTCATCGTCGTTTAGAAGAAAAACTCCGTCAAAAACAAGCAGGCTTTAATGATGGTTCGACATCCGATGATGTTGTTGTTCTAAATGAAAAAGAAGAAGGTTTAGCGTTAAATGAAGTGCGTAGTCAATTATTACGTTTTGCTGATCTCTTTATTTGGACTGCGTTGATTGGAATTTTCTATTACGTTTGGTCAGATCTTGTCACGGTGGCAAGTTATTTGCGTGAAGTGACCTTATGGCAGCAAACGACGACTACTGAAGCTGGTACCGTGATGGAAAGTATCACTTTATTTAATCTTCTCGTTGCTTTGGTTATTGTAGGGATTACTTATGTGTTAGTACACAATATTTCAGGTATTTTAGAAGTACTAATTTTCTCACGGGTTAAACTTTCACAAGGCACGCCTTATACTATTACTACATTATTAACCTATGTTTTAGTTGCGGTTGGTGGTGCCTGGGCATTTGCTACATTAGGCATGTCGTGGTCTAAATTGCAATGGTTATTTGCTGCCCTTTCAGTTGGTTTGGGCTTTGGTATGCAAGAAATCTTTGCAAACTTTGTATCTGGGATTATTTTATTGTTTGAACGCCCAATTCGAGTGGGCGATACCGTTACCATAAACGGTGTCACTGGTACGGTCGCGAAAATCCGTATTCGTGCCATTACAATGATTGATCCTGATAGAAAAGAAGTGATTGTACCGAATAAATCGTTTGTCACAGGGCAAGTGACGAACTGGGCATTATCAAATACCATTACTCGTTTAGTCATCTCTGTGGGGGTTGCTTATAACTCCGATTTAGAATTAGTAAAACGTTTGTTGTTACAAGCTGCTTATGAATTGCCGAGCGTTTTAAAAGAGCCAGAGCCAAGAGCGTTGTTTTTAAATTTTGGTGCAAGCACTTTAGATCATGAGTTACGAGTTTATGTTGGACAGGTTTCAGATCGTAATGATACGCTTGATTTATTAAATCGTCGTGTAAATCAATTGTTTAAAGAAAATAATATAGACATAGCTTTCAATCAATTGGATATCTTTATTAAAAATAACGACACGGGTGAAGAGATTCCTTTTATTAATATGGAAAAATTAACTAAAACTAATTAAAGAGAAATAATATGGCAGGTAACACAATCGGACAACTTTTTCGTGTGACAACTTTTGGGGAGTCACATGGTATTGCATTAGGCTGTATCGTTGATGGGGTACCGCCAAATCTCGAATTATCAGAGAAAGATATTCAGCCAGATTTAGATCGTCGTAAACCTGGGACATCTCGATATACCACGCCACGCCGTGAGGATGATGAAGTTCAAATTTTATCTGGTGTGTTTGAAGGAAAAACGACAGGCACAAGTATTGGAATGATCATTAAAAATGGTGATCAGCGTTCGCAAGATTATGGCGATATTAAAGATCGTTTCCGCCCAGGACATGCGGATTTTACCTATCAGCAAAAGTATGGAATTCGCGATTACCGTGGTGGTGGGCGTTCGTCAGCGCGTGAAACCGCGATGCGAGTTGCAGCGGGAGCAATTGCAAAAAAATATTTACGCGAATATTTTGGTATTGAAGTCCGCGGTTTTTTAAGTCAAATCGGTCATGTGAAAATTGCACCGCAGACTATCGGAGAAATTGATTGGGAAAAGGTAAATAGCAATCCATTCTTTTGTCCTGATGAAAGTGCGGTAGAAAAATTTGATGAATTGATCCGTGAACTTAAAAAAGAAGGGGATTCTATTGGCGCTAAACTTACCGTTATCGCTGAAAATGTTCCAGTCGGATTAGGCGAGCCAGTATTTGACCGTTTAGATGCGGATCTTGCCCATGCATTAATGGGAATTAATGCAGTAAAAGGCGTCGAAATTGGTGATGGTTTTGCGGTGGTTGAGCAACGTGGAAGTGAACATCGTGATGAAATGACCCCCGATGGATTTGAAAGCAATCATGCCGGTGGCATTTTAGGGGGAATTAGTTCTGGTCAACCGATTATCGCCACTATTGCGCTAAAACCGACTTCAAGTATTACGATTCCTGGTCGTTCAATCAATCTTAATGGTGAAGCCGTAGAGGTTGTAACAAAAGGTCGACACGATCCTTGTGTGGGTATTCGTGCTGTACCCATCGCAGAAGCCATGATGGCGATTGTCTTATTAGATCACCTGTTGCGTTTTAAGGCTCAGTGTAAGTGATCTTAATGTAATATTTAAGGCTAGGTCGCTATCTCCTAGGTACGCTTTGATGTTCCCCCTTTGAGCAATGAATATTCCTCAAAGGGGAGTTATTTTTTATCGTGGGTATATTTATCGATGATGAAACTATTGATGATAATATTAGAATGAATAAAATTTTATTAAAAACAACCATAATTTTTACCGCACTTTTCTCTCTGAACGTTGTTGCGTCTCCTCTAGATTGGCAAAAAGTGAAACGTCCAATTCCAAGTGACGATGGGAAAGCAAAACCTATTGGTAGTTATACCAATGGGTGTATTATTGGGGCGAAAGCATTACCGCCAAAAGGTGAAGGTTACCAAGTGATTCGTATGAATCGCAATCGCTATTATGGCCATCCAAATATGATTCAGTATCTTGAACGTTTGGGACAACGCGCTAAAGCTGCTGGGTTGCCAACGATGTTAGTAGGCGATATTGCCATGCCAGGTGGCGGGCGATTTTTAACTGGCCATGCTAGCCATCAGATGGGATTAGATGCGGATATTTGGTTAAGAATGGGCGAAATGTCGGATGCCGATGCGCTGAATTCTGATGGTAAAGGTTTATTAGTTGTAGATAGAAAAGCGCAACGAGTGGATGAACGCGTATGGAATACCAATCATGCGATGTTAATCAAGTTAGCGGCACAAGATCCAAGTGTGACACGTATTTTTGTTAATCCCGCGATTAAGGTAAAATTATGTCAAACCGCTGGCAATGATCGCGGTTGGCTACACAAAGTTCGCCCTTGGTATGGCCACGACTCTCATTTTCATGTTCGTTTAACTTGCCCAGCAGATGCGCCTTATTGTGAAAATCAAGCGCCTGTGCCTGTCGGTGATGGTTGTGGAGACGAATTATATTCTTGGTTTGAACCGCCAAAACCAGGCACTTCAGTGAGTAAACCTAAAGTTACACCACCGGAACCGTTTTTGTGCCAACAAATTTTGAACTCACCGAATCGGAGTGAATGGTTAGAATAGCATTAAGGTAAATCAATATGGATATCGGAATTGATCTTTTAGCAATATTGTTTTGTGTTGGTTTTGTTGCATCATTTATCGATGCGATTGCTGGCGGTGGTGGATTAATCACTATTCCAGCTTTGCTTATGACTGGCATGCCACCTGCAATGGCATTAGGCACCAACAAATTGCAAGCTATGGGAGGCGCATTATCCGCAAGCCTTTATTTCTTGCGAAAAAGAGCGGTCAATTTACGCGATATTTGGTTTATTTTGATTTGGGTTTTCTTAGGTTCTGCCCTAGGTACATTATTAATTCAATCAATTGATGTGGCGATTTTCAAAAAAATTCTGCCTTTTTTGATTTTAGCCATTGGTCTATATTTTTTATTTACTCCTAAATTAGGTGATGAAGATCGGAAACAACGATTAAGTTATCTGTTATTTGGTCTTTTAGTTAGCCCATTTTTAGGTTTTTATGATGGCTTCTTTGGGCCCGGGACTGGCTCAATCATGAGTTTAGCCTGTGTTACTTTACTAGGATTTAATCTTCCGAAAGCAACGGCACATGCAAAAGTGATGAACTTCACTTCGAATCTTGCTTCTTTTGCGCTTTTCTTATTGGGCGGACAAATTCTTTGGAAAGTGGGTTTCGTGATGATGGCAGGGAGCATTTTAGGTGCCAATTTAGGCGCCAAAATGGTGATGACGAAAGGTAAAACCTTGATTCGACCGATGGTTGTTATCATGTCTTTTATAATGACGGCTAAAATGGTTTACGATCAGGGCTGGTTTCATTTTTAGTTCGGAAAGCGCGCAAAAGTGCGGTTAAAATTAATTTTATTTTATTATGTCGGATAATCAACAAAATTTACGTTTGACGGCGAGAGTGGGCTATGAAGCACACTTTTCATGGTCTTATTTAAAGCCTCAATATTGGGGAATTTGGCTCGGTATTTTCTTTTTATTGTTGTTAGCATTTGTGCCTTTTCGTCTGCGCGATAAATTGGCGGGAAAATTAGGTGTTTGGATTGGGCATAAAGCAAAGAAACAGCGTACCCGTGCGCAAACTAACTTGCAATATTGTTTCCCTCATTGGACTGAACAACAACGTGAGCAAGTCATTGATAAAATGTTTGCGGTTGTTGCACAAGTTATGTTTGGTATTGGTGAGATTGCTATCCGTTCAAAGAAACATTTGCAAAAACGCAGTAAATTTATCGGTCTTGAACATATTGAACAGGCAAAAGCTGAGGGCAAGAATATTATTCTTATGGTGCCACATGGCTGGGCGATTGATGCGTCAGGCATTATTTTGCATACTCAAGGCATGCCAATGACTTCTATGTATAATCCACACAGAAATCCATTGGTGGATTGGCTTTGGACGATTACACGCCAACGTTTCGGTGGAAAAATGCATGCTCGCCAAAATGGTATTAAACCTTTTTTAAATCATGTTCGTAAAGGCGAAATGGGTTATTACTTACCAGATGAAGATTTTGGAGCCGAGCAAAGTGTATTTGTTGATTTCTTTGGAACTTATAAAGCGACATTGCCAGGATTAAATAAAATGGCAAAACTTTCTAAAGCTGTTGTCATTCCAATGTTTCCTCGTTATAACGCTGAGGCTGGCAAATATGAAATGGAAATTCATCCCGCAATGAATTTAAGTGATGATCCTGAACAATCAGCTCGAGCAATGAACGAAGAAATAGAATCTTTTGTTACGCCAGCGCCAGAGCAATATGTTTGGATTTTGCAATTATTGCGTACAAGGAAAGATGGCGAAGATCTTTATGATTAAGAATAAGTTTAAACGTCATATTCTCGAAAACGGATATTCAACAAGGTAAATAAGAAATGGAAGAAAAAATTCGGCTTACGCAATACAGCCATGGTGCGGGTTGAGGTTGTAAAATTTCGCCTAAGGTGTTAGGGACAATTTTACATTCAGAACTGGAAAAATTTTATGATCCAAATTTGCTCGTCGGCAATGAAACTGCTGACGATGCAGCGGTGTATGATCTTGGTAATGGAACTGCAATTATCAGTACCACAGACTTTTTCATGCCGATTGTGGATGATCCTTTTGATTTTGGACGAATTGCCGCAACCAATGCCATTAGTGACATTTTTGCTATGGGAGGTAAGCCGATTATGGGCATCGCCATTTTAGGTTTTCCAACCAATGTATTACCTGCAGAAGTTGCACAGAAAATTGTTGATGGTGGTCGCTTTGCTTGCCATCAAGCGGGGATTGCTTTGGCAGGAGGACATTCCATTGATTCGCCTGAACCTATTTTTGGTTTAGCCGTGACAGGCGTGATTGACACTGAAAAAGTGAAGCGTAATGCTTCTGCAAAATCAGGTTGTAGGCTTTATATGACAAAACCGCTTGGTATCGGTATTTTGACGACGGCGGAGAAAAAAGGAAAACTTAAACCAGAACATCAAGGTTTAGCCACTGCCGCTATGTGCCAAATGAATTCTATTGGCAGTCAATTTTCCCAAGTGGATGGCGTCACTGCAATGACGGATGTCACAGGATTTGGTTTACTTGGTCATTTAATTGAAATCTGTGAAGGTTCAAATCTAAGTGCGGTGGTTTTTTCGGACAAAATTAAAACCTTGGATGGTGTAAAAGATTATATTGCTCAAGGTTGCGTACCCGGTGGAACAGGGCGTAATTTTGACAGTTATGGACATAAAGTTGGTGTATTGACGGAAGAACAAAAAGCGATTTTGTGTGATCCTCAAACATCAGGTGGTTTATTAGTGGCAGTTGAGCCTAATAGCGTTCAAACGGTAATTGAAATAGCCAAGGATGCGGGCATTGATTTATATGAAGTGGGGGAATTAAAACCTAAATCAGAACTCGATGTCGTCGTTGAAATAGCTTAATAAAAAAGCGTGGAAATTTTAAAATCCACGCTTTTTTTATTTTATAGAAGGATTATTTTCCGATAACTTCTAATCCGCCCATATATGGACGTAGCACTTCTGGCACGGTAATTGAACCATCTGCATTTTGATAGTTTTCAAGCACAGCTACTAAAGTACGACCAACAGCCAAGCCAGAACCATTTAAGGTATGCACTAAGCGCGTTTTCTTATCGCCTTTTGCTTTACAACGTGCTTGCATACGGCGAGCTTGGAAATCCCACATATTTGAGCAAGAAGAAATTTCGCGATAAGTATTTTGTGCAGGCACCCACACTTCTAAGTCGTAAGTTTTGCAAGAACCAAAGCCCATATCGCCTGTGCAAAGTAAAACTTTACGGTATGGTAAATTTAATAATTGCAATACTTTTTCTGCGTGACCAGTTAATTCTTCAAGCGCTTCCATAGATTTATCTGGATCAACGATTTGTACCATTTCCACTTTATCAAATTGGTGCATACGAATTAAACCGCGAGTATCACGACCGTAAGAGCCCGCTTCTGAACGGAAACATGGCGTATGTGCGGTCATTTTTATTGGTAATTCTGTTTCATCAATAATTACATCACGCACTAAATTAGTGACAGGCACTTCTGCGGTTGGAATTAATGCGTAAGGTTGTTCGCCTTCTAAGGCTAAAGTATGGAATAAATCTTCACCAAATTTTGGTAATTGCCCTGTACCATAAAGCGTGGCGTGATTCACTAAATAAGGCACATAAGTTTCTAAATAGCCATGTTGTTCAGTATGAAGATCTAACATGAATTGCGCTAATGCACGGTGCATTTTAGCGATTTGACCTTTCATCACCGCGAAACGAGCGCCAGCTAATTTAGCCCCAGCGGCAAAATCTAAGCCATTAGCATCTTCACCTAAAGTGACATGATCTTTCACTTCAAAATCAAATGTACGCGGTGTCCCCCAACGTAAGATTTCTTTATTTTCGGTGTCATCTTTGCCTAATGGCACTTCATCTGCTGGTAGATTTGGAATACTTAATGCAATTTGATTGATTTCTGCAAGTACCGCATCTAATTGTGCTTTTGCTTCAGTCAATTGATTGCCCATATTATCCACTTCGGCCAACAATGGTGCGATATCTTCACCACGCGCTTTGGCAGCGCCAATGGCTTTAGAGCGAGTATTACGTTCAGCTTGTAAATTTTCGGTAGTGACTTGTAAGTTCTTACGTTGTTCTTCTAATGAGGTGAGTTTTTCTGTATCAAGAATAAAGTTACGTTTTACTTTTAATTTTTCTGCGACTTCCGCTAAATTATTACGGAGTAAATTTGGATCGATCATGGTATTTCCTTACTTTTTTCGTTGAAATGAAAATGGTTTTATTCTATCGCACGTTGTTGAAATAAACCAGTTAAAAGCCAAGGGAAAAACGATATTCTGAAAATAAAGAAAAATACACCGCGCTTTGTGCTAAAATTCGCGCCAATTTAATCAAATTTTTTAGGTGGGCTATGAGAAAATTTATTCTTTCTTTTCTATTTATGATTATCGGTGGTGGGCTTGGTTTTGCCGGGGCTCATTTTCATCCGACAAAATGGCAGGTTAGTGTGCAATTTGAAGCACCAAAAATGAGTGAACTGGGTAATTACTTTTCTCTTTTTTCTACATATAGTTTAGTTAGCGGTGATGCGGATGCAGTGGATGCTACAAAGATTGAACGCAAGGCGACCAATTCTGCCTATCATGAATTTACAAAAATTCTTAATTCACCTGCTCAATTAATCGCTTTTTTAAATCAATCTGATTTTGTAAAAGCGAGAGCTAAAGTTGAAAATCAAACCATTCAGCAAATCGCCTCACATTTTAAATTTTCCCAAGAAAATAATTTTGAGCAATTAACCCTGTCTTCTTTTGATCGTGAAGAAGTGGATCAACTTTTTGTGGAATACATTCGTTATGTGAATAATCAAGCGCGCCAAACATTAAATAATGAATTGATTACAAAATGGAAATCGTTATTCGAACAAGTGAAAAATGCTGCAGATGCTAAAATTGACGTTTCTTGGGAAAACAAATTGAAAATGATGCAATCTGTTCAACCGTTAGATAATAATTTGGTGGCATTTCATTTTGTTCAACAGCCTAATCTTGTGATGACAGAGAAACCTTATGTTATTTCAACGGGTATTGGTGCTGGTTTTGGAATTATTCTTAGTTTGTTAGCGATGCTGATTTTAGGTGCTGGAAGAAATAAAAAAGCAAAAGAGTAAGGATTGTTTGAGAGAAATAAATTTTGTGATCGCTGTCAAATTTTTAAGATTGTTTTCTGTTTATTTGGGGCGAATGTAGTAAACTGAAACCAGTTAAAACCACTATAGGAGCAATGCTATGTTTCCCGAATACCGAGAATTAATCACTAAACTTAAAAGTAATGATGCTTATTTCGATCGTCTTTTTGAAAAGCATAACGAATTAGATCATGAAATTAAGAATATGCAGGAAAACATTCAGCTCGCCACTCATATGGAAATTGAGGCTTTGAAAAAAGAAAAATTACGGATTAAAGATGAGCTTTATGAATACCTCAAGAAAAAATCACAAGAATAGTACAAAAACCGGCTGATCCGGTTTTTTTGTTGAACTATTTTAGTGTCATACCACAGGTTTTTGTCGATAAAACAATAAGCCCGGTAAAGCCAATCCAAATACTATTGCGCCTAGGATAAAACTGGTATTAATAAAGGAGCTAATCATTTGCTCAAATAACGCATCAGAAAAGCCGAAATGATGAATTTGTACCATTGAAATCATTGCTTTATAGGCCTGAACACCAGGGATCATCGGGATAATTGCGGCAACGGTGAAGGCTTTAGGATGGGCTAAATAACGATGGGAAAGATGCACGCCTAAAAAACCAATTACGCAAGTTGCAAAGAATGTGGCAAATACAATAGGCATATTAATATGCAGTAATAATGTGCGTGTAACATGCCCAAGTGCGGCTAAAATTGCGCAATATTTTAAGGCCTTGGGCGGTACATTAAATACTAAAGCAAAGCCCACGGCTGGAATTGCGGCAAATAACATATCATCGAATAATTTCAATATAAATATTGTTATATCTAATAACATTTTAATGCCCCCAAGTTGTAATATGTAATACGCTTAAAGCGAATACAATGCCAAGACATGCGCCAAAAGTGAGAATAGTTGCAATCGTCCAACGGCCTAATCCCATATTCACATAACCTTTTAATATATCCGCCAAAGAATTAATCAGAGGAAACCCCGGCACAAGTAATAACACACTAGACGCTAAAGCAATTTGAGGATCATTACCTAAGTTATATTTTAAGCTCACGCCAGAAATCAGCGAGGCGACGAAAGAGGTGATGGAAAAGACGATAAGAGGATTATAGTGCCGTTTAGAAAATTCTTGTCGCACAAACATGGCGATGGCTGCCGCCACAAAGGTGATACCACAGATCACCCAGTCTCCGCCAGATAAATGGGCGAATGCTGCACAAGATAAGCCAATCATGAATACAACTAACCATCGGTTATATTTAAGCGGTTTTAATTGATCCAGTTTTCTTTGAGCGATTTCTAAGTCATACAAATGATGTTCAACGGCAATCACAATGCGCTGAACATCAGTGACCATTTGCATATTAATGCCTTTATCCGTATTTTTTCTTGCGGTGGTAATGCAATGATTATCTGATAAGGTCGTCAGCACCACTGCATTTGCCGTAAGCGCACATTCTACGCTTTCTACGCCAAGTGCTATGCCTAAACGTTGCGCCATTTGCACCACAACAGTGCTTTCAGCCCCATGTTGTAACAAGAGCAGTGCTGTTTGTACGCACACGCGAGTCACCGCTCGTTGATATTCGTGCTCCATATCTGTCTTCTTCTATCAAAATATACCTAGAAAGAATTATAAAAATGTTTTCTGAAAAATGCGCAAAAAAAGAACCGCACTTGTGATCCAAGTCAAAAGTGCGGTTCAATTTGGCTGAGTTTTTATGATTAAAGTTTGACGACTTTCGCTTGTTTTATCATATTATCGCCCACTTCAAGAATGGTAATTTGCAAGCCATCAATTTCGCAAACCGTGCCTTCATCGGGAATTTCTTCTAAGTGTTCGAGGATTAAACCATTAAAAGTACGAGCATCTTCTGTATCCAATTCCCAGTTAAACATTTTGTTGAGATCGCGTAGGTTGGCTGAGCCATCGATAATCATGGAACCATCAGATTGTTGCGTTACTTCCTCGTCAATACTTGGGGCGGTGGAAGTGGTAAAATCACCAACGATTTCTTCCAAAATATCTTCCAACGTCACAAGCCCTTTAATATCGCCGTATTCATCTACAACTAAGCCAATTCGCTCTTTATTTGCACGGAAATTCGCAAGTTGAGTTTTTAATGGCGTGCTTTCAGGAATGAAATACACTTCATCAGCGGCACGAATTAAGGTTTCTTTGGTAAATTCATTTTTTTCAAGCAGTAAGCGGAATGCTTCACGCACGCGCAAAATACCAAGCACTTGTTCATCAAGGCTACCTTTGTAAAGCACAACGCGGTTATGTGCCGCATGATTGAGCTGGCGCATAATGGCTTTCCAGTCATCATCAATATCAATGCCGCCGATTTCGTTGCGTGGAACCATAATGTCATCAACGGTGACGGTTTCCATATCTAAAATAGAAAGCAACATTTGTGGATGTTGTTCATCAGGGGTCGCTTCGCCCGCTTCTGATACGATACTACGAAGTTCCTCACGGCTAATTACTTGTTTTTGCATATCGGGTTTTAATCCCACCAAATGCATTAATGATTTGGTAAAAATATTCATCAACCAAACTAGCGGATAGAAGATTTTAAGTAATACCGTCAGAATATGGCTAGACACAAAACCGACTTTTTCTGCGTGCATCGCTGCCACAGTTTTGGGGAAAATTTCAGAAAAGACAAGCATCACGAAAGTGAGCAAACCTGTTGCAATCGCTACGCCGGCATCACCGTATAAACGCATACCAATCATGGTCGCAATCGCCGATGCGCTGATATTCACAAGGTTATTAAAAATAAGAATAAAGCTTAACAAGGTATCTGGCTTTTCTAGCAGTTTTTCTGCTTTTTGTGCGCCTTTATTGCCTTGTTCGGATAGAAAACGAAGACGATATTTATTGAGAGAGAGTAGTCCGGTTTCTGAGCCGGAAAAATAGGCAGATAACACTAAACAGATAATGAGAATAATCAATAAAGTACTAAGGGGAATACTGTCCAAGGGAAAATCCTTTTGTTCGTTAATCACATCATAGGGTGTAATTTATTGAAGCATAAATTAGTCGAGCTAATTAAGTTTATGTAATAAGTTATGCCCTATGGAATAATAAAGGCGAATTTGAATTCGCCCTTATTTTTAAATCAGCCGACTGCCAAAATAAGCAATCGTGAGTAAGATAATACCTGAAATTGCATAAATTATCATCCTTTTTCCATGCCATCCTTTTTTCCAATGACCAAAAAGTGCGATGCCAAAGACAATCCAAGCAAAAAATGAAAATAGTGCTTTGTGAATATTTTCTGCAGTTAATGCATTGATAGAATGATAAATACCTGAAATTAATGTCAGTGTTAATAATAATTCACCAAAAGCAAATACCCTTGCAAAATGACGTTCTACGGTCATTAAAGAAGGTATAATCGGAGAAAAGTTGGTTTTTTTGGCTTTTAATGAACGATCAATCCAGTTGAGTTGGATTGCATAAAGCATGGCAATAAAGCATACGGCATAAGTAAATATAGATAAGCCTATATGAAATAACATCGCAGAATCTTGATTGAGTAATTGAATAAAATGACTTGGTATAAATGTTGCCAAAATTAAGTTAAAAATTGAAAAGGCAAAGACGATAGGTAAAACGAACCAGATAGAATTCACTGATAAAATAGCAAATACTGCAAGGGCAGAGATGCTAACACTCATTAATGAACTAATTTGAATTAATGTGAATGTATGCTCTTCAGCTAATTCCTTCAAGGAAGGGAAAAGCGTAATACCGTGTAATGCTATCGCAAAAAGTGCGGTAAAAAACAACGGTGTTTTTTTCGGAGAATGTTGTGTGTTTTCTACGGACGTAAGTAAAGGAGCGATCATCAACACACTAATTAGATAAAATAAAATCGAAAAAATAGCAAACCACATAATTTCTTTTCTCTGTTTGGGAATGGTTCGTATTTTATCGTTCTCACTCACAATTCGCTATAAATTTATTTGAAATGATGAAAAACGCCTAAATTTCGGTATAATCAAGGCAATTTTTTTAGAAAAAAACAGGATTACGAGTCATGTTTGATAATTTATCGGATCGCCTTTCTAAAACTTTACGCAATATCACGGGAAAAGGCCGTTTAACGGAAGATAATATTAAAGAAACCTTGCGCGAAGTGCGTATGGCATTACTTGAAGCAGATGTTGCTTTACCTGTGGTGCGTGAATTTATCGCGAAAGTAAAAGAAAGCGCGCTTGGGGAAGAAGTTAATAAAAGCTTAACGCCGGGGCAAGAGTTCTTAAAAATCGTTCAGCGTGAGCTTGAAAAAGCCATGGGTGAAGCGAATGAGAGTTTAAACCTAGCAACTCAACCACCAGCAGTTATCTTAATGGCGGGTTTACAAGGTGCGGGTAAAACCACCAGCGTGGGTAAATTGGCAAAATTCTTGCGTGAACGCCATAAAAAGAAAGTGTTAGTGGTGTCTGCCGACGTATATCGCCCTGCTGCGATTAAGCAACTTGAAACCTTGGCTCAATCCGTTGGCGTGGATTTTTTCCCATCGGATGTTAAACAAAATCCAGTTGATATTGCTAAATCGGCGCTTGCGGATGCAAAACTTAAATTCTACGATGTGTTGATTGTGGATACGGCAGGTCGCCTACACGTTGATACAGAAATGATGGACGAAATCAAGCAAGTCCATGCAGCATTAAATCCAATCGAAACCCTTTTCACCGTAGATGCGATGACTGGTCAAGATGCCGCCAATACGGCAAAAGCCTTTAATGAAGCATTGCCGCTTACGGGGGTTATTTTGACGAAAGTGGACGGTGATGCGCGTGGTGGTGCAGCTTTATCAATTCGTCAAATCACAGGTAAACCAATCAAATTCTTGGGTGTGGGCGAGAAAACAGAAGCGCTTGAGCCGTTCCATCCAGACCGTGTTGCTTCCCGTATTTTGGGCATGGGAGATGTGCTTTCCCTTATCGAAGATCTTGAACGTTCTGTTGACCGTGAAAAAGCAGAAAAAATGGCACAGAAATTCAAGAAAGGCGATGATTTCACTTTAGATGATTTCCGAGAACAGCTTATCGAGATGAAAAAAATGGGCGGCATGATGTCTATGCTTGAGAAATTACCGGGTGCAAAAAATTTGCCTGAGCATGTTAAAAATCAAGTAGATGACAAAATGTTTGTCAGAATGGAAGCGATCATTAACTCCATGACCCTAAAAGAACGTGCCAACCCTGATATTATCAAAGGATCTCGCCGTCGTCGTATTGCATTAGGTTCTGGCACTCAAGTGCAAGATGTCAATAAATTACTTAAACAATTTGATGAAATGCAACGTATGATGAAGAAAATGCGTAAAGGTGGCATGGCTAAAATGATGCGTGGAATGCAAGGCTTAATGGGAGGAGGCTTAGGCGGTTTAGGCGGAATGTTTAAACGATAATTTCAGAAGATAAAAGTGCGGTTAAAAAAGAAATATTTTTAACCGCACTTTGTTTTGGGCCAAAATATTAGCCTAAGTGTCATTTATAAGTGAATTTTAGTTGAAATAATACCCGGTACTTAGTATGGGAATTTTCTTTACTTCATTCTATACTCATTACACATTTCAACTTTTTTTATAAAAATTCAACATGAATAATAATCCATTCCAAGTTAACTGGTCATCTAAGGGACATACATTATGTTTGGGACATTGGGAAATTAAATATCTTGGTTTACCCGTCGTGTTACCTCGAGAGCGTCAAGATAAAGATATGGGAACAGAAAATATTTATAATTTTATGGATCCTGAAGATGAGCTTTATCGCGAGGGATTGGGGGAGGATGATTGGATTGTTGAAAATATTGAATGGCTTTCTGATGTATTTATTGAGCATAATATTCCTTTAGAGGAAAATATAATGAGAGCATTTTATCAAGCAGTAAATCAGGCCGATTGGCGCTGCGGGAGCTGTGGAGGATGTATTTAACTTTGAGAGTATCAATCTGTTTTATTCTTTTAATGTAAATAGTGTTATTAATAAATGTGATAAAAGTCACAAATTTTAAAAAAACTCTTAAATTCAATTTTTGATTTCTATCAATTTGACATAGAATACGGCCGCTAATTTAGAGTATATCTAAATATTATTACCCATCTTTTGAGGAGTATTTCTATGTTGTGGTTTTTCTTTTGTGTAGCCATTCTTATTCTTGGTTACTTTATTTATGGAAAAATTATCGAAAAAATCTTTATCATTAATCCAAAACGTCAAACACCGGCCTATCAAATAAATGATGGTGTGGATTATATGCCAATGTCAAAAACTAAGATTTGGTTAATTCAATTGTTGAATATTGCTGGTACTGGCCCAATTTTTGGCCCTATTCTTGGTGCATTATACGGACCTGTCGCGATGTTATGGATTGTACTAGGTTGTATTTTTGCTGGTGCAGTACATGACTATTTCTGTGGTATGTTGAGTATCCGTCATGGTGGTGCAACAATGCCATATTTAGCCGGTAAATTCTTAGGTCGCCCGGTCAAGCTTTTTATTAATATTTTAGCATTAGTGCTTTTATTATTAGTTGGTGTTGTTTTTGTTGCAAGCCCAGCCCAATTAATGGGAACGATTACAATGGATGTATTAGGTGCATCTCAAGGTGCATTACAATTGGGTGATGTAGAATCTGTTCATCATGCAATTGAGGCAGGTGGCATTAAAGTTTGGGGGATGGATAAAGCAACGGTTGTTGTTGTTTGGACAATAATTATTTTTGCTTATTATATTCTTGCAACGTTATTACCTATCGACAAAATTATTGGTCGAATTTATCCGCTCTTTGGCGCTTTATTGCTATTTATGTCTGTAGGTATGGTATATGGTTTAGTGTCTTCACACTTTAGTGCGGTTGATCCAATTGAATTTTTCCGTACGATAGATGCTGATGGTCAGGGATTAACTTGGGCTAAATTTACACAAAATTTCCAAGTTAAGGGGGATGTACCAATTTGGCCATTATTATTCTTAACTATTTCTTGTGGGGCATTATCTGGTTTCCATGCAACACAAACACCATTAATGGCGCGTTGTGCTGAAAATGAAAAAGAAGGTCGTTTTATCTTTTACGGAGCAATGATTGCCGAGGGGGTAATTGCGTTAGTATGGTGTATGGTGGGTCTCGCATTCTATGAAAATCCACAAGCATTACAAGATGCAATTTCTGCAGGATCACCGTCTAAAGTTGTATATGACAGTTCATTACATTTCTTAGGTTTTATTGGTGGTATTTTTGCTGTGTTAGGTGTGGTTGTTTTACCTATCACTTCTGGTGATACCGCATTCCGTGCTGCTCGTTTACAATTAGCGGAAATTTTCCATATTGACCAACGTTCATTATCTAAACGCTTATTAATTGCTGTACCACTATTCGTATTAGGCTATTTTGTTTCAACCATTGACTTTAGCGTATTATGGCGTTATTTCACTTGGGCAAACCAAATGACAGCAATGGTAATGTTATGGACAGCAGCTGCATATTTATATCGTTATCATAAATTCCATTGGGTTGCGTCTATTCCGGCTTGGTTTATTACCACTGTGTGTGCAACTTATTTATATTACAATCCAATTGGTTTCCACTTAGATTATCAATTATCAGTGTATTTAGGTTTGACAACAACAGTAGTATGTATCATATTATTCTTTACGTTACTTAAACCATTCGGTGACCGTGACGAAGAAGCTTATGTGAATAATTAATTAAGATTATTTGGTTGAAAAAAGCCGTTTGAGATATTGTCTCAAACGGCTTTTTATTTTGATAAAAAATAGGGTTATTTCAGGGATAATCGCTTGCAACTTAAGCAAACAAATTATAAACTTACATAGATGTGGAGAAAAGTGGTGTTTTGTGGAGATTTTTAGAAAAATTTCTCAAAATAAGTTTAATTTTGAAGGCGTAATATGTTTCGTGGTGCAACAGCGGTTAATTTAGATTCTAAGGGACGCGTAGCGATCCCAACCCGCTATCGCTCTGAAATTCTTGAAAAGAACCAAGGGCAAATGGTTTGTACCGTCGATATTCGACAACCTTGTCTTTTACTTTATCCCCTTGATGAGTGGGAAAAAATCGAACAAAAACTTCTCGCACTTTCTAATTTTGATCCTACCCAACGCCGTTTGCAACGAGTAATGCTTGGCTATGCCACTGAATGTGAGATGGATGCTCAGGGCCGTATTTTGCTTAGTGGACCATTACGTCAACATGCAAAATTAGAAAAAAGTTTAATGTTAGTAGGACAACTTAATAAATTTGAAATTTGGAGTGCTGTAGAATGGCATGCCCAAATTGAAGAAGATATGGAAATTGGTTCAAGTGCAGGCTTTGCGTCTGAGGCTTTGAAATATTTCTCATTATAGAAAATGATTCACCGTTTTTTACTTTTATATTGTATTTATGGATACCGAAAATTCCTTTTCTTCACCTGAACATATCACAGTTTTACTTCACGAAGCCGTGAATGGCTTGGCATTGAAGGAAAATGGAATTTATATTGACGGTACTTTTGGCCGTGGTGGACATTCTCGCTTAATCCTTTCTAAATTATCTCCGAATGGTCGCCTCATTGGAGTTGACCGCGATCCTAGAGCCATTGCTGAAGCTCAAAAAATTAAAGACTCACGTTTTCAGATTGAACATAACAGCTTTTCTCATATTCCTGAAATTTGTGAAAAATTAAATTTGGTTGGCAAAATTGACGGCATTTTGCTTGATCTTGGTGTGTCATCTCCCCAGCTTGATGAAGCAGAGCGTGGGTTTAGTTTTATGAAAGATGGCCCGCTTGATATGCGTATGGACACGACTCAAGGTTTATCAGCAGAGGAATGGTTAAAACAAGTATCGGTTGAGGATTTAACTTGGGTTT
Organism: Haemophilus sp. CCUG 66565; assembly: GCF_001679495.1. Taxonomy (NCBI): domain Bacteria; kingdom Pseudomonadati; phylum Pseudomonadota; class Gammaproteobacteria; order Pasteurellales; family Pasteurellaceae; genus Haemophilus; species Haemophilus sp. CCUG 66565. Next base: position 197,623 of record NZ_LZOX01000001.1, read on the forward strand.
TGAAAACTTTTGGCGAGGAGCGTTTTGCTAAACGTATTGCCACTGCCATTGTGGATTACAACAAAAGTGCGGCTAAAAATGGCACAGAATTTTTATCGCGCACTAGTCAATTAGCTGAACTTATTTCACAATCGGTACCTTTCAAAGATAAACATAAACATCCTGCAACTCGCAGTTTCCAAGCTATTCGTATTTTCATCAATGCAGAATTAGATGAATTGGAAAGTGTACTCAATTCTGCTTTAGACATGCTAGCGCCAGAAGGGCGTTTATCAATTATTAGTTTCCATTCTTTAGAAGATAGAATGGTAAAACATTTTATGAAAAAACAAAGTAAAGGTGAGGATATCCCTAAAGGTTTGCCATTGCGAGAAGACCAAATTCAACGTAATCAAAAATTAAAAACTATTGGTAAAGCAATTCAACCAAGTGAGGCGGAAATTCAAGCAAATCCTCGTTCAAGAAGTGCAGTATTGCGTGTAGCGGAGAGAATTTAGTGATGTCTGAAAATAATAAACCTCGTTATCCGTTACAGCAGATTTTAGTTGAAGATTTATTTTCTTCAAATAAGTTAATTGTTTTCTTATTAATAGCAATTTTGGTATCCGCAATGGGCGCTATTTGGGTGACGCATAAAACACGTCAGTTAATTTCTGAAAATGGTGCACTTATTTTACAACGGCAAGCGCTTGAAAATGAATATCGAAATTTACAGGTGCAGGAAGCGACTGAAGGGGATAGCACAAGAGTAGAATCTATTGCTGTAGGTACTTTAAAAATGAAACCTTTAACGACAGAACAAGAAGTTGAGATTAGAGAATAATAGGTAAAAAGATGGTTAAATTCAATTCTTCTCGTAAATCAAATAAGTCTAAAAAAACAATTAGAAAATTAACCGCACCTGAAGCCGTGAAACATAACAAACCGAAAATAGTGTTTGATAAATGTTTTATGCGTGGACGTTATATTATTTCGGTATTTTTTGTTTTTCTTGGTTTGTGTGCATTGGTAGCTCGTGCTGGTTATGTCCAATCTATTAATGCTGATACCTTATCTGGTGAGGCTGACAAACGCTCGTTACGTAAAGATGAAATTCTTTCTGTGCGTGGTTCAATTTTAGATCGTAATGGGCAATTATTATCAGTAAGTGTCCCGATGAGTGCAATAGTAGCTGATCCTAAAACGATGTTAAAAGAAGATGCTTTAGCGGATAAAGAGCGTATTAATGCATTAGCGCAAGAGATAGGAATGAGTAGCAATGACTTGATTAAAAAAATTGAGAAAAATTCAAAATCAGGTTATTTGTATTTGGCCCGTCAAGTAGAGTCAAATAAAGCAGATTATATTAAAAAATTAAACGTTAAAGGCGTTTTCTTAGAAACTGAACATCGTCGTTTTTATCCACGTGTAGAAGAAGCTGCACATTTAGTCGGTTATACTGATATTGATGGGAATGGTATAGAAGGGATAGAGAAAAGTTTTAATACCATGCTTGTGGGGAAAGATGGTTCACGCACAGTACGTAAAGATAAGCGAGGTAACGTTGTTGAACACATTTCTGATGAAAAAAAATATGATGCGCAAGATGTTACGTTAAGTATTGATGAAAAATTACAATCTATGGTGTATCGTGAAATTAAAAAAGCGGTATCAGAAAATAATGCTGAATCGGGTACGGCTGTATTAGTTGATGTTCGTACAGGAGAAGTATTAGCCATGGCTACTGCGCCATCGTATAACCCGAATAATCGTGTTGGCGTTAAATCAGAATTAATGCGTAATCGTGCTATTACGGATACCTTTGAGCCGGGTTCTACTGTAAAGCCTTTAGTTGTGTTAACTGCACTTCAACGTGGTGTAGTTCGTCGCGATGAGGTTATTAATACAGGGTCTTTTACAGTAAGTGGAAAAGAAATTGTAGACGTAGCGCCACGTGCGCAACAAACATTAGATGAAATATTAATTAATTCAAGTAACCGTGGTGTAAGTCGTCTTGCGTTACGTATGCCCCCAAGTGCCTTGATGGAAACCTATCAAAATGCAGGTTTAGGTAAGTCGACAGATTTGGGATTGATTGGTGAACAGGCTGGGATTTTAAATGCCAACCGTAAACGTTGGGCGGATATTGAACGTGCAACGGTTTCTTATGGTTATGGTATTACTGCAACACCACTCCAAATAGCTAGAGCTTATGCAACGCTTGGTAGCTTCGGTATTTATCGTCCACTCTCTATTACAAAAGTTGATCCACCTGTAATTGGGAAACGAGTTTTTTCTGAAAAAATCACGAAGGATATTGTTGGTATTTTAGAAAAAGTAGCGATTAAAAATAAGCGAGCAATGGTTGAAGGATATCGTGTTGGTGTAAAAACGGGTACAGCACGTAAATTAGAGAATGGCCATTATGTGAATAAATACGTTGCATTTACAGCGGGGATTGCACCAATTAGTGATCCACGTTATGCCTTAGTGATTTTGATTAACGATCCAAAAGCTGGGGAATATTATGGTGGTGCGGTTTCAGCTCCTGTGTTCTCTAGTATTATGGGTTATGCATTACGTGCTAATGGAATTCCACAAGATGCGGAACCAACAGAAAAAACAATGAAAAGTGCGAAACGCATTGTATATGTTGGTGAGCGTAAGAATGAAAAAATGAATTAAGGAAAAATAATGAAAAAACTCACCGCACTTTTTGATTTACCTGAATTAAAGGATGAGGTAGAACTCCATAATATGGTATTGGATAGCCGTAAAGTTAAAACAGGGGATCTTTTTGTCGCAATAAAAGGACATCAAGTCGATGGAAATCAATTTATTGATTCGGCTATTCACTCTGGTGCAAGTGCGGTGATTTCTGAAACAGAATTATCTAGCGAGCATTTAACAGTAACATTTATTGGGAATGTGCCAGTAGTTAAGTTTTATCAACTTGCACGCCATCTTTCGTCGTTGGCAGATATTTTCTATGATTCGCCTTCTAAAAAATTAACGCTTGTTGGCGTAACAGGGACAAATGGCAAGACTACTATTTCTCAATTATTAGCACAATGGGCGGAGCTATTAGGCCATCGTGCAGCAGTAATGGGAACAATTGGTAATGGACTTTTAGGTGCCGTAGTTGAGGCTAAGAATACGACAGGGTCTGCGGTAGAACTTCAGTCTTCCCTTGCCAAATTTAGACAAGATGGAGCCGATTTCGCTGCAATTGAGGTTTCATCACATGGTTTAGCCCAATATCGAGTAGAAGCATTACATTTTAAGGCAGCTATTTTTACGAATCTAACTCGTGATCATCTTGATTATCATCAAACAATGGAAAATTATGCTTCCGCTAAAAAACGCTTATTCACCGAATTAGATACGCAAATTAAAGTGATTAATGCTGATGATGAGATTGGCTGCCAATGGTTAAGTGAATTGCCTGATGCAATTGCGGTTAGTGCAGGCACTGATTTCCAAGCAAACTCTCATCAATGGATGAAGGCAACAAATATCCACTATCATGCTCAAGGCGCAGAGATTACTTTTGAATCTAGCTGGGGTAATGGCGTATTGCATGGTCCATTAATCGGTGCTTTCAATGTAAGCAATTTGTTATTAGTAATGACCACGCTATTATCATTTGGTTACCCATTGGAAAATTTACTCGCTACGGCGAAATCTTTGAAAGGAGTATGTGGAAGAATGGAAATGATTCAGTATCCAAACAAACCAACGGTCATCGTTGATTATGCTCACACCCCCGATGCGTTAGAGAAGGCATTACTTGCAGCACGGGGGCACTGTCAAGGTGAATTATGGTGCATTTTTGGCTGTGGCGGTGATCGCGATCGAGGTAAACGTCCATTAATGGCAAAAGTGGCAGAACAATTTGCTGATAAAGTTATCGTGACAAAAGATAACCCGCGATCAGAGCCTTATAAACAAATTGAGGATGATATTGTTTCTGGTTTTATTAATATGGATAAAGTGGGTATTATTCCTGATAGAGAACAAGCTATCCAATTTGCAATTGAAAGTACTATTGAAAATGATGTGATTTTAATTGCGGGTAAAGGTCATGAGCATTATCAAATTATTGGTAATGAAGTGATTTCATTTTCTGATCAAGATGTAGCACATGATTTTTTAAAATAATAACAATTAAATTATGATTAAACTCTCTACTGAACAGCTAGCACAGATTCTTCAAGCTAAATTAATTGGCGATAAAAATGTGCAAGTTGAAGAAATTAATACAGATACCCGAAAAAGTGTATCAAATAGTTTATTTTTTGCTTTGAAGGGCGAAAAGTTTGATGCCCACCAATATCTTGAACAAGCGGTAGCACAAGGTGCGGTAGCTGTTGTTGTTCAGCAAGAAAATTCTTCCATTTCTGTTCCACAACTTGTGGTTAAAGATACTCGTATTGCCTTGGGTGAACTTGCAAAATGGTTACGCGAGAAAATTAATCCGCATACTGTCGCGATGACAGGATCTTCTGGTAAAACCACGGTAAAAGAAATGACGGCAAGTATTTTGCAACATACTGCTGGTGATTCTGACGCGGTACTTTTTACCAATGGCAATTTTAATAACGATATTGGAGTGCCTTTAACCCTTTTTCGCTTAACAGAAAAACATCGTTTCGCAGTGATCGAACTTGGCGCAAATCATCAAGGTGAAATTGATTACACTACAAAATTAGCTCAACCCGATGCAGCATTGATTAATAATATTGCACCCGCGCATTTAGAGGGCTTTGGTTCTTTAGAGGGCGTTGCACAAGCTAAAGGTGAAATTTATCGTGGTTTAACATCGAATGGTGTGGCGATTATTAACGCAGAACATGATCACTTAAATGTTTGGCAAAAAGAAATCGGTGAACATGAGATTCAATATTTCAACGGTAAAGATTATTCTGCAAAAAATATTCATCATACTGGTCAAGGCTCCACTTTTACACTTATTTCCCCACAAGGTGAAATTGAGATTAACTTGCCTTACCTTGGTGAACATAATGTAAAAAATGCCTTGGCTGCTACCGCACTTGCGATGAATGTTGGTGCAACTATTACGGATGTAAAAGCTGGATTAGAACAACGTTCACAAGTGAAAGGACGTTTATTCCCAATTCAAGTAACACCTAATTTATTGTTATTAGATGATACTTATAATGCAAATAAAGATTCTCTCTGTGCTGCCATTGATGTCCTAAAAGGTTATGATGCTTTCCGTATTTTATGTGTCGGCGATATGAAAGAGTTAGGCGAAAACTCTCTCGCTATTCACCGTGAAGTAGGAGAACATGCCAATTCGGCAAATTTAGATTTAGTTTGTTCTTATGGCAACGAAAGTGCGGTTATTTCTGAGACTGTTTCGGGTAAGCATTTTACTGATAAGGTGGAGATGGTTGATTTTCTTGTGCCATTGATTGAAACCCAATTACAACAAAATAACAAAGTCGTGGTGCTAGGAAAAGGCTCGCGCTCAATGAAAATGGAAGATGTGATTTATTCATTAAAGGATAAAATTAAATGTTAGTCTGGCTTGCTGAATATCTTGTTCGTTATGAAACCGCGTTTAATGCGATTTCTTATATTACCGTCCGTGCAATTCTTGCATTATTAACTGCACTTTTTATCTCACTTTGGATTGGCCCAAAAGTGATCAAACGTTTACAGATCTTAAAGTTTGGCCAAGAAGTGCGAAATGATGGTCCTGAAAGTCACTTTGCAAAAAAAGGCACACCCACTATGGGCGGTGTGATGATTTTATTTTCTATTGGCGTAAGTACGTTATTATGGGCAAATCTTGCTAATCCTTATATTTGGGTTTGCTTATTTGTATTATTTGGATACGGTGCAATTGGTTTCGTGGATGATTTCCGCAAAATTACTCGTAAAAATACAGATGGTTTGATTGCTCGTTGGAAATATTTCTGGATGTCCGTTGTGGCATTAGTGGCAATCCTTTGGCTTTATTGGCTTGGCCACGACACTGATGCCACCCGTTTAGTGATTCCATTCTTTAAAGATATTATGCCTCAATTAGGTTTGTTTTATATCGTATTGTCTTACTTTGTGATTGTTGGAACGGGTAATGCGGTGAATTTAACAGATGGTTTGGATGGATTGGCGATTATGCCAACAGCGCTAGTCGCAGGCGCATTTGCATTAATTGCATGGGCGACGGGTAACGTGAATTTTGCAGAATACTTGCACATCCCATACATTAAATATAGCTCTGAAGTGGTTGTATTCTGTACAGCTATTGTTGGTGCAGGGTTAGGATTCTTATGGTTCAATACTTATCCAGCACAAGTCTTTATGGGCGATGTAGGTTCCCTTGCATTAGGCGGAGCGCTAGGTGTAGTGGCGATCCTAGTTCGTCAGGAATTTTTGCTTGTGATAATGGGCGGGGTATTTGTTGTTGAAGCGCTCTCTGTTATTTTGCAAGTGGGCTCTTATAAGTTACGCAAACAACGCATTTTTAGAATGGCTCCGATTCACCACCATTTTGAATTGAAGGGATGGCCAGAACCAAGAGTGATTATTCGGTTTTGGATTATTTCTTTAATGTTAGTTTTGATGGGATTGGTCACCTTGAAGTTGCGTTAATGAATATAGCTAGGCTCGCTCTTTCAGTTTTTGAAAGGGCGACCTTTTTTACGTTAGTAAAAGAAATTTATATTTCCATCAATAATATAATTTTAGAATTTATAGCAATTAAGAAGAAAGAAAATGAACGCCTATCAAAACAAAAATATTACTATCATAGGGCTTGGCAAAACAGGTCTTTCTTGCGTGGATTATCTCCTATCCCAACAGGCTAATATTCGTGTGATTGACACCCGAAAAAATCCTACTGGTGTTGATAAACTTCCTCAAAATATCCCTCTTCATACTGGTAGTTTAAATCAGGAATGGTTACTTGAAAGCGATATGATTGTTATCAGCCCAGGGCTTGCGGTAAAAACACCTGAAATTCAAACCGCACTTAAAGCCGGCGTAGAAGTAATCGGTGATATTGAATTATTCTGCCGAGCGGCGACGAAGCCAATTGTCGGGATTACCGGTTCAAATGGAAAAAGTACCGTGACTACTTTAGTTTATGAAATGGCGAAAGCTGCTGGCGTGAAAGTTGGTATGGGTGGAAATATTGGGATTCCTGCTTTGTCATTGTTGAATGAAGATTGTGAACTTTATGTATTAGAGCTGTCTAGTTTTCAACTTGAAACAACTTACAGCTTAAAAGCCGCAGCTGCAACTGTCTTGAACGTAACTGAAGATCATATGGATCGCTATGTGAATTTAGAAGATTATCGCCAAGCAAAATTACGCATTTATCATAATGCTGAGGTCGGCGTTTTGAATAATGAGGATAAGCTGACTTTTGGTGAAGGTGAAAATCAAGCGAAACAAACCGTTTCTTTTGCGGAAAATACAGCAGATTATTGGCTAAAAACGGAAAACGGCAAGCAATATTTAATGGCAAAAGATGAAGTAATTTTGCCTTGTGAAGAAGCAACATTAGTCGGTCGCCATAATTATATGAATATTTTGGCGGCAACGGCATTGGCACAAGCTGTCGGTATTAATTTAGATTCAATTCGTACCGCACTTCGTCATTTCAAAGGATTAGATCATCGTTTTCAATTAGCACATCAAGCTAATGGCATCCGTTGGGTTAATGACTCTAAAGCAACAAATGTGGGGAGTACGGTTGCCGCATTAGCTGGCCTTTATGTGGAAGGCAAATTGCATTTGTTGTTAGGCGGTGATGGAAAAGGAGCTGATTTTTCAGAATTAGCTGACTTAATTAATCAACCACACATTATTTGTTATTGTTTTGGTCGAGATGGTGCACAATTAGCGAAACTTTCTCCACAAAGTCACTTATTTGAAACAATGGGGCAGGCCATTGAATTTTTACGCCCTATATTGTGTGTAGGTGATATGGTATTATTGTCTCCTGCTTGTGCAAGTTTAGATCAGTTTACCTCTTTTGAAAAACGTGGTGAAGAATTTACACGTTTGGCTCAACTTAATAACGTATAGAATAAGATGGAATTATTACAAAAGCTCAAAAAAAATTACGATGAGTGGACTCGTATTACCCCGCAAGGATTATTATATGATCGTGCTCTATTCTGGCTATTTGTAATTTTGCTTTTGATTGGTCTTATTGCGGTGACATCCGCTTCCATTCCTTATAGCTCACGACTATTCAATGATCCGTTTTACTTTGCCAAACGTGATGCACTCTATGTCTGCTTATCTTTAGCAACTTGCTACAGCATGTTGTATTTACCTTCTGAAAGGTTAGAAAGATGGCATGCAAAAATTTTCTGGGTTGCGGTAGTATTGCTCGTAGCTGTGTTATTTATTGGTACTTCGGTAAACGGTGCTAAACGTTGGATTTCTTTAGGTATTTTGAATTTTCAGCCTGCAGAATTTGCAAAATTAGCTTTAACTTGTTTTTTAGCAAGCTATTTTACTCGTCGTTATGATGAAGTACGTGGTCGTAAATTTAGTGCGGTGAAGCCATTTATTGTTATGGGTGTAATGGGGATGTTCCTGTTGGTTCAGCCAGATATGGGAAGTACCGTGGTGCTCTTTGTAATAACTTTCTGTATGCTATTTATTGTTGGCGCACACTTTTTTCAATTTGTTTTATTAGTGGCTACAGGGGGCTTACTAGGTGCATGGTTGATTATTTCAGCATCTTATCGTTTGAAACGATTTACAGGTTTTTTAGATCCTTTTAAAGATCCATACGGTACAGGTTTCCAATTAACCAATTCTCTTATGGCATTTGGTCGAGGTGAGATTACTGGTGAGGGACTAGGTAATTCAATTCAAAAACTAGATTATTTACCCGAAGCGCATACAGACTTTATCATGGCGATTATTGGCGAAGAGTTTGGCTTGATTGGTATTATTATTGTTGTCACTTTATTGGGATTACTTATATTTCGCGCTTTGAAAATTGGTAAAGAATCTTTGATATTAGAGCAACGTTTTCGAGGTTTTTTTGCATTAGGAATTGGCTTTTGGATTTTTTTCCAAGGATTTGTCAATTTAGGTATGGCTCTTGGCATGTTACCAACTAAAGGTTTAACTTTCCCTCTTGTCAGCTATGGTGGCTCTAGTATTATTATTATGTCAGCAACGATTGGTATTTTATTACGTATAGATCATGAAAATCGTCTACTCCGAGCTGGCCAAGCACGTTTGCGTGATGATTAGAGACATAAAGATGAAAAATAAAAAATTATTAGTAATGGCCGGTGGAACTGGCGGACATGTTTTTCCAGCAATAGCTGTCGCACAAACTTTACAGAAACAAGGATGGGATATTTGTTGGTTAGGCACAAAAGATAGGATGGAAGCCCAGCTTGTACCTAAGTACGGTATTCCAATTTATTTTATTCAAATTTCAGGATTGCGTGGTAAAGGCTTAAAAGCCTTACTTACTGCGCCTTTTGCTATTTTACGCGCAATCCTACAAGCAAAAAAAATTATTCAACATGAGAAACCGGATGCCGTACTTGGTATGGGCGGATATGTGTCAGGTCCTGGTGGTATTGCTGCGAAGCTTTGTGGTGTACCAGTTATTTTGCATGAACAAAATGCGATAGCGGGATTAACGAATAAGTGGTTAGCTAAAATTGCGAAGCGTGTATTGCAGGCTTTTCCAACGGCTTTTCCAAATGCAGAGGTTGTTGGAAATCCTGTTCGACAAGATTTATTTCAGATGTCTAATCCTGAAATTCGTTTTTCTGAACGTGGAGATAAATTACGTGTTTTAGTTGTAGGGGGAAGCCAAGGGGCGAGAGTATTGAATCATACGTTACCAAAAGTTTTCTCTAAACTCGAGAATAAATTAGATATTCGCCATCAAGTAGGGAAAGGTGCGGTAGATGAAGTGAAAGCACTTTATGCAGAAAATGCTCATCAAGTTAAAATAACAGAGTTTATTGATGATATGGCAGAAGCTTATTCTTGGGCGGATGTGGTGATTTGTCGTTCAGGTGCATTAACGGTTTGCGAAATTGCCGCAGTTGGTGCAGCAGCCATTTTTGTACCTTTCCAACATAAAGATCGCCAGCAATATTTGAATGCTAAATATTTGGCTGATGTTGGTGCCGCAAAAATTGTGGAGCAAGTTGATTTAACGCCTGATATTTTGGTGAACTATTTGAAAAATTTCTCACGTGAAAATTTATTGCAAATGGCAATCAAAGCAAAAGAAATGGCGACACCATTATCAGCACAACGAGTTGCAGATGTAATCATTGAAAATTCAAAGTAATAACAAAAACATTGTGAGTTTTAACCACACTTTAGTATTTTGCCGATAGGTCAAAAAGGAAATATAAATGAAACATTCCCACGAAGAAATTAGAAAAATTATTCCTGAAATGCGCCGTGTACAACAAATCCATTTTATTGGTATTGGTGGTGCGGGAATGAGTGGTATCGCTGAGATTTTATTAAATGAGGGCTATCAAATCTCTGGTTCAGATATTGCCGATAGCGTTGTTACTCAACGTTTAGTGCAGGCTGGGGCGCAAATTTATATTGGTCATGCGGCAGAGAATATAGAAGGCGCAAGTGTTGTTGTTGTGTCAAGTGCGATTCATGAAGATAATTCTGAGCTTATTGCTGCTAAGGAGAAACGTATCCCAGTTATTCAACGCGCACAAATGCTAGCTGAAATTATGCGTTTTCGTCATGGTATTGCTGTTGCAGGAACACACGGGAAGACGACTACCACAGCTATGATTTCCATGATTTATACCCAGGCAAAACTTGATCCAACCTTTGTAAATGGAGGATTGGTAAAATCTGCGGGTAAAAATGCGCATCTTGGTGCGAGTCGCTATTTAATTGCGGAGGCGGATGAAAGTGATGCTTCATTTTTACATTTGCAACCTATGGTTTCAGTGGTGACTAATATGGAACCCGATCATATGGATACGTATGAAGGTGATTTTGAGAAAATGAAAGCGACCTATGTCAAGTTTCTACATAATTTACCATTCTATGGTTTAGCCGTGATGTGTGCAGATGATCCTGTATTAATGGAACTTGTACCAAAAGTTGGCCGTCAAGTCATTACCTATGGGTTCAGTGAGCATGCGGATTATCGCATTGAAGATTATGAACAGACTGGTTTCCAAGGACATTATGTAGTGATTTGTCCAAATGGTGAACGTATCAATGTATTATTAAATGTGCCAGGTAAACATAATGCCTTAAATGCAACGGCAGCATTGGCGGTAGCAAAAGAAGAAGGTATTGATAATGAAGCTATCTTAGAAGCATTAGCTGATTTCCAAGGGGCTGGTCGCCGATTCGATCAATTAGGTGAATTTATTCGTCCTAATGGAAAAGTACGTTTAGTAGATGATTATGGCCATCACCCAACAGAAGTTGGTGTAACCATTAAAGCTGCACGAGAAGGATGGGGCGATAAACGAATTGTGATGATTTTCCAACCTCATCGTTATTCTCGTACTCGAGATTTATTTGATGATTTCGTTCAGGTACTTTCTCAAGTTGATGCGTTAATTATGCTTGATGTTTATGCAGCAGGAGAAGTCGCAATTGTCGGTGCGGATAGTAAATCACTTTGCCGTTCTATTCGTAATTTGGGAAAAGTTGATCCAATTTTAGTTTCAGATACATCACAATTAGGTGATGTGCTTGATCAAATTATTCAAGACGGTGATTTAATTCTAGCGCAAGGTGCGGGAAGTGTGAGTAAAATTTCTCGTGGTTTGGCTGAATCTTGGAAAAATTAATATAGGCTCTTGGTTATTTATAATCATCCTCTGTTGAGGAACGGCTACATTTCCCATGAAATAGAACAGAAAGAAATCTAGGATATATTTTCCCTAGGTAATGACGAACAGGATAAAAAATGAACTTAAAAAAAGAAAAAATCGCTGTATTACTAGGCGGTACATCTGCTGAGCGAGAAGTGTCTCTTCAATCAGGGAAAGCCGTATTAGAAGCTTTGTTGAATCAGGGGTATAACGCTCATCCAGTAGATCCTAAAGAATACCCTGTTGCAAATCTTAAAAATGATGGTTTTGATCGAGTATTTAATATTTTACACGGTCGTGGTGGTGAAGATGGCACAATGCAAGGTTTATTAGAGCAAATTGGTTTGCCTTATACTGGTTGTGGCGTGATGGCTTCTGCGCTGACGATGGATAAAATGCGTACAAAAATGCTATGGAAGGCGTTTGGTTTACCTGTCGCTGAAATGGAAGTGGTTACGCGTGAAACTTTTAATAATCTTAATTCTCAAGAGGTTGTGGCAAGGCTGGGCTTACCATTAATGGTAAAACCGTCTTTAGAAGGATCTAGTGTGGGATTAACAAAAGTGAAAACCGTAGAAGCTCTAAAAAGTGCGGTAGAATTTGCCCTTAAATTTGATAATACAATTTTGATTGAAGAGTGGCTTGCTGGAGATGAGTTAACTGTACCGGTATTAGATGGAAAGGTTTTACCTGCTATTCGTATTGTACCTGAAGGCGAGTTTTATGATTATGAGGCAAAATACATTTCAGATAATACACAATATTTTTGCCCTGCAGGCTTAACGCCTGAACGTGAACAAGAATTAGCGTTATTAGTGAAACGTGCTTATGATGCAGTAGGTTGTCGTGGTTGGAGCCGTATTGATGTCATGTGTGATTCAAAAGGCAATTTCCGTTTAGTGGAAGTGAATACAAACCCAGGTATGACTAGTCATAGTTTATTTCCTAAATCAGCTGCGACAGTCGGGATTTCTTTTGAGCAACTTGTCGTGAAAATTTTGGAGTTAAGTGCATAATATGAACATTCTGAAAGGGAATACACCACAGAATATTCGTTTTGGCGAAAAAAAGTCCAAGTATTATTTTCACATCCGGGCTTTCTTTGCTTTGTTAGGCGCTTTGCTTGTGTTTAGCGTATATATTAATTGGCAAACACTTTTAGAAAAAATGGATGACAAACCCATGGGGGCATTTGCACTTATGGGGCAGAAAACATTTACGACAGATGCAGATATAAAAGAAAGCCTATTAAAAATGGGATCGTTAAAAGGCTTCTGGGGACAGGATGTTGAGCCTATTCAGGCTCAAATAGAAGCTTTGCCTTGGGTTAAGAATGCAATTGTTCGGAAAATATGGCCAAACCGTTTAAGCATTTGGGTAACTGAATATCAGCCTGTAGCATTTTGGAATCATAACCAGTTAGTCACACAAGATGGTGTTGTATTTCAGCTTCCTTTTGAAAGGTTGAATAAGCAAACGTTACCTTATTTAGGAGGGCCAGATTATCAAAGCTTAAAAGTTTTGGAGGCATGGAATCAAATTTATGCTGATTTTAAAGCCAAGAATTTAATGGCAAAAGGCATGACAATTGATGAGCGTGGTGCATGGCAGGTTACGCTTGATAATGATATTGTGTTAAGATTAGGCAGAGGTGAGTGGAAATCGAAACTGGAGCGCTTTGTAACGATTTATCCACAAATTGATGTACCTGAAAATAAAAAAATAGATTATGTAGATTTACGATATACGGCAGGTGCTGCTGTAGGTATGGCAGATAAATAAAAATAACTAGGTGCAAAAATGGTTAAAGGTGTGGAAGCAAAAACGATTGTAGGATTAGAAGTTGGCACGTCAAAAGTTGTCGCAGTTGTTGGGGAAGTTTTCCCTGATGGCGTGGTAAATGTTCTTGGGATGGGAAGTTGCCCATCAAAAGGTATTGATCGTGGCAGTATTACTGATCTTGATGCTGTCGTCAATTCGATTCAACGTGCGATTGAAGGCGCTGAATCCATGGCAGACTGCCAAATTATGAGTGTGACTTTAGCAATTACAGGTGAGCATATTCAAAGCTTAAATGAAAGTGGCTTTGTACCTATTTCTGATCGCGAAGTAACACAAGATGAAATTGATGCGGCACTTCATACTGCAAGTTCGATTAAATTGCCAGAAGGATTATCTTTATTACATATTATTCCACAAGAATATGCAGTAGATCGTCAATTTAATATCAAGAATCCTCTTGGTTTACAAGGTGTTCGATTAAAAGCTCAAGTGCACTTAATTGCTTGCCATCAAGATTGGCAAAATAACTTAAAAAAAGCTGTTGAACGTTGTGGTTTACAGGTTGATAAGGTTGTATTTTCTGGTTTTGCTGCTACCCATTCAGTATTAACTGAAGATGAAAAAGATTTAGGGGTATGCTTAATTGACTTTGGCGCAGGCACAATGAATGTGATGGTTTATACTAATGGTGCTTTGCGTTTTAGTAAGGTAATTCCTTATGCTGGGAATATTGTGACAAATGATATTGCACACGCTTGTACCATTTCACGTGCAGAAGCTGAGCGTGTTAAAGTTAACTATGCAAGTGCATTTTATCCAGCACGTTTACATGGCGATAAAAAAATTGAAGTGGCAAGTATTGGTGGTCGAGCACCTCGTTCTTTAACTAAAAGTGATTTATCCTTAATTACATCCGCGCGTTATACTGAACTTTTAGGTGTAGTAAAAGATGAATTAGATAAATTAAAAAAAGAATTAGAAGCAAAACATATTAAATTTGAATTAATTGCAGGTGTTGTGATTACCGGCGGTGGAGCACAAATTGAAGATTTAAAAGAATGTGCTTCAGATGTATTTAATTGCCAAGTACGTATTGGTAGTCCGTTAAATATTACTGGTTTAACGGATTATGTGAGTCGTCCACAATATTCTACAGTAGTAGGATTATTACAATATAATCAAAGCAATAGTGATGATGATTTAATTTCGGGTAGTGATGATTCAGAGAGTGGTGTTTGGCAGCCAATCTGGCAAGGAATTAAAAAAATTGTCAATAAAGTGCGGTCAGAATTTTGATTATTTTGATTTTTCATCTACAATAAAGAGAATTTAGGTTTTATATATTGGGTCAGTTTGTCTGATCATAACGGAGAACATCAATGCTATACCCTGAGTACCCTGAGTACGACAATTTTAACGAGTCCGGCGCACTGATTAAAGTCGTAGGTGTGGGAGGCGGTGGCGGTAATGCCGTCAACCATATGGTTATGAATATGGTGAAACAAGAAATGGGTGGTACCTACTTAGGGGAAAGCACATTAACATCGGAAGAGCATGGTCGCATTATTTTCTATGCAGTAAATACTGATGCACAAGCTCTACGTAAAAGCCATGTTCAACAAACTGTACAAATTGGTGGAGAGACGACTAAAGGTTTAGGTGCCGGAGCAAATCCAAATATTGGCCGTAAAGCAGCGGAAGATGATCAAGAAGAAATCCGTAAAATGCTTGAAGGTGCTGATATGGTCTTTATTGCTGCTGGTATGGGTGGCGGTACAGGTACGGGTGCTGCACCTGTTGTAGCGAGAATTGCAAAAGAATTAGGTATTTTAACTGTAGCGGTTGTTACTAAGCCGTTTGCTTTTGAAGGCAAAAAACGTATGCAATTTGCTGAATTGGGTATTAAAGATTTAGCGCAATATGTTGATTCAATGATTATTATCCCAAATCAACAAATTCAAAAAGTTCTCCCTAAAAACGCTAAATTAATTGATGCATTTGCTGCAGCAAACGATGTACTACGTAATTCTGTAATGGGTATTTCAGATATGATTACCTCACCAGGTTTAATCAACGTAGACTTTGCTGATGTAAGAACTGTTATGTCAGAAATGGGACAAGCAATGATTGGCTTTGGTTCTGCTATTGGTTCAGCGGGTGAAGGGCGTGCTGAAGAAGCCGCTCGTATTGCCGTACGTAATGATTTATTAGAGAAAATCGATCTTTCAAATGCAAAAGGTATTTTGGTGAATATCACTGCTGGTATGGATCTTTCTTTCGAAGAATTTAATATTGTCGGTGAAACGGTGGGTAGTTTTGCTTCTGAAGATGCGACTGTAGTGATTGGTACCAGCTTAGTGCCTGAAATGACGGATGAAATCCGAGTGACTATTGTTGCAACAGGATTGGGAGATATCTCAGTTAATGAGCCAATTCAAGTTGTTCGCCCAGTGCGCCAGCCACAAGATGTAAATATTGTGCCAGATATTCGTCGTCCGGAACCGGTTGAAGAAACTAAAACAGTAGAAGAGGAATATCATCGTCCACTTGATAAACCTATTACAGATCGTTTAGATATGTTTAAAAACAATGCTTTCTTTAACCCAGCAGCACAACGTGATGAAAATTCATCAAATTGATGTAGTATTGCCTGAAATTAAGGGTAAATAATATGATTAAACAAAGAACATTAAAACAAAGCATTAAGGTCACTGGTGTGGGCTTGCATAGTGGCAAAAAGGTAACATTAACTTTACGTCCAGCAATGCCAAATACAGGGGTTGTATATTACCGTACAGATTTAAATCCAGCTGTGGCATTTCCAGCTGATCCTAATTCTGTTCGTGATACTATGCTTTGTACAGCCTTAATAAATGAGCAAGGTGTGCGTATTTCAACAGTTGAGCATTTAAATGCTGCACTAGCAGGCCTTGGTATTGATAATATTATTATTGAAGTCGATGCTCCAGAAATTCCTATTATGGATGGTAGTGCAAGCCCATTTATTTATTTGTTATTGGATGCGGGTATTGAAGAACAAAACGCGGCGAAGAAATTTATTCGTATTAAAGAATATGTACGTGTAGAAGATGGTGATAAGTGGGCTGAATTTAAGCCTTATAATGGTTTCCGCTTAAATTTCACTATTGATTTTGATCATCCTGCGATTGGTAAAAACGTACGTAATTATGATATGGAATTTTCGGCTCAAGCATTTGTTCATCAAATAAGCCGAGCAAGAACCTTTGGTTTTATGAAAGATATTGAATATCTTCAATCTCAAGGTTTGGCATTAGGCGGTAGCCTTGATAATGCCATCGTGTTAGATGATTATCGTATTCTTAACGAGGATGGATTACGTTTCAAAGATGAATTAGTACGCCATAAAATGTTAGATGCGATCGGCGATCTTTACATGGCAGGCTATAATATCATTGGTGATTTCAAAGCTTATAAATCAGGACATGGTTTGAATAATAAATTGCTTCGCGCCGTTTTAGCTAATCAAGAAGCATGGGAATTTGTCACCTTTGAAGATAAAGCTCAAGTACCGCAAGGGTATGTAGCGCCTGTTCAAGTATTGATTTAATTCTTTTTTTGTTGAAAAAGCTATATTTCTGATAAGAAGTATAGCTTTTTTATTTAGTACGTATTTTAATTGTACAGCGCAAAAGTGCGGTTAATTTCGGGAAGATTTTATAGGAAAACATTATGGCATTAGAATTATCAGAAATTCGGCAACAAATTACACAAATTGATCGTAGTTTGTTGAAGTTGCTGTCAGAACGTCATCGCTTAGCTTTTGATGTTGTAAGAAGCAAAGAAGTCACTCAAAAGGCTTTACGAGATGTTGAGCGTGAACAAGCGCTTTTACAAGAATTGATTCAATTTGCTGAAAATGAGAACTATCAACTTGAAGCTCAATATATCACATCAATTTTTCAAAAAATCATTGAAGATTCAGTATTAACGCAGCAAGTTTACTTACAAAATAAATTAAATGAACAGCGTAGCCAAAATTTGCATATTGCATTTCTAGGAAAACGTGGATCTTATTCTAATCTTGCGGCAAGGAATTATGCGGCACGTTACCAAAAACAATTTATTGAATTAGGCTGTCAATCTTTTGAACAAGTATTTGAAAAAGTACAAAATGGTGAGGCTGATTTTGGTATCCTTCCTTTAGAAAATACTACTTCGGGTGCGATTAATGAAGTTTATGATTTACTTCAACATACGGAGCTTTCATTAGTGGGAGAGTTGGCTTATCCAATTAAACATTGCCTATTAGTCAATGACATGACAGATTTAAGCCAAATTGATACCTTATATAGCCATCCTCAAGTTATTCAACAATGTAGCCAATTTATTCATAGTCTTGAACGTGTTCATATTGAATATTGCGAAAGTAGTTCCCATGCTATGCAATTAGTTTCAAGTTTGAATAAACCTAATATCGCGGCATTGGGTAATGAAGACGGTGGAAAATTATATGGTTTGAATGTTCTGAAAACGAATATTGCTAATCAAGAAAATAATATTACACGTTTTATTGTGGTTGCTAAAACACCTCGAGAGGTTTCTTCTCAGATCCCAACAAAAACCTTATTGTTGATGACGACTTCACAACAGGTGGGATCATTAGTCGATGCCTTATTGGTATTTAAAAAACACCACATTAATATGACAAAATTAGAATCTCGTCCAATCTATGGTAAACCATGGGAAGAAATGTTCTATTTAGAAATTGAGGCGAATATTCATCATCCCGATACGCAACAAGCCTTGGAAGAGCTGAAAAATTATAGTAATTATTTAAAGATTTTAGGGTGCTATCCGAGCGAAATTGTTAAGCCTGTGAACATATAAGAAAAAGTGCGGTAATAAAATGCTATTTTTATTACCGTACTTCGTTATGACTAGATTTTGTTTACATGTAATAAGTAAAAAGGCGAATCATTTGATTCGCCTTTTATACAGTAGTCTTTAATCAACTAATTAGAAGTATACACGGATACCTACGCCAATAGCTTTATCTTTAACTTTGCTATCGTCTACGTATTTACCATCTTCGTCATAAGATTTAGTAACTTGATATTTACCTTCTAAGTAGGTTACTACTTGTTTATGAAGTTTATAGTCAATACCTAGTAAGAAACCGTGTTGTTTATCTTTAGAACTATCCGTGCCTTTAATTTGTTCATATTTATAGTTACCATATACTTTACTTAAGTCAGTAATTTGATATTGGAAACCTGGTGATACAAAGAAACGAGTTTCTTTTTTATCGGTATCTTTAAATTTGGTTTTTGCGTAACCACCATCCACAGAAAGAGTTACACCATTGAACTCATAACCTAAGCTAGCAACAACGCCATCTCTATGTTCTTTAGTTTCTGTATTGCCAGTTTTGTAATTTGTTCTACCAAACGCAGTTTTAGCAATTATGCCATCTTTTTCATATAAAGCACCAAATTGGTTTGAGTTTTGAACAGAACCTTCAAGTACTTCATTATTATCTTTGCGTTGTTCTGCAAATTGGTAACCAACCCCTAATTGTAAACCTTCAATACCATAGTAGTCGTAACGAACAACAGATTTTCCTTCTTTTGATACGTAATCACCTTGTTCAATTAGACCGTATGTTTTGTCTTCTGCTGTCACTACGTCATCAACAATAGTTACTTGACGACCAAAAGTTACTTGACCAAATTCTTTGTGGCCTAAACCAACATAAGCACGTTTCGTAGTTAAATTACCAAAACCATCGTTGTCTTTCTTTTTAAGACCTTTTTCATCACCATCAAAACGTACTTCAGTACGTGCTAATGCGTAATAGCCATCACCTAAATCATGACGTGCTTTAATTTCAAAACGAGAACCATCATTTTGTAAACCTGAGTGTGAATGACGTTTAGTTGTTTTGCTTTTGTTGATACCATCTTGGTTAGATTTTTCTAAGTTGATACGTAAAGAACCGTTTAATTCAACTTTAGTACCTTCATTATTATAGATTACTGTTGCATTTGCTGCTGAAGCGGCGAATGCACCAATAATTAATGCTGCAAGTGTTTTTTTCATAATTTGTATTCCTTATGGTTGTTTTACTATCTATGATTGAACTCTTTCCTTATATGGCAGTCCAATCGCCTAAATAGACGTGCAAATCATTGCAAATTCCATTTTTTGTGTCAATCACTCCTATAGGCTTAATTTCCAAAAATCTGATCAGGATCACATTTTTCATCTATTTTTGTTTATTTTGTGTTCAAATGAATGCTTTCGTGATCGTTTGCTTAAGTAAAGTGGTATAAAAATACATCGAAGCTGTGTATTTATATTGAGGTTTCAAAATATCCTTCATCTTCCAATATTGGGTTTTCAGCCCCTTTTTTGGCTAATTCATCACAGATTTCATTTTCACGATGTCCTGCATGGCCTTTTACCCATTGCCAATTGATTTGATGATGTTGAATGGCTTCGTTCAGCGCTTGCCATAAGTCTTGATTTTTTACAGGTTTGCCTTGACTTGATTTCCAATTATTTTTTTTCCAATTGAAAATCCATTTTGTGATTCCGTTTTTCATATATTGGCTATCACTGTAAAGTGTGATTTGGCAGGGCTCTTTTAAAATATTCAATGCTTCAATGACAGCACGAAGTTCCATACGATTATTTGTAGTTTTCAAGTAGCCTTTGGAAATGGTTTTTTCATGTTGCTTATAGCGTAAGACAATGCCAATTCCTCCCGGGCCAGGATTGCCCAAGCAGGAGCCGTCAGTAAAAATTTCAATCTGTTTTTGCATAACAAAAGGGTTGTTGTGTAAAATGGCCCTCATTTTAAAGGAAAGAAATAGGTTGAACAAATGGTTAATCCAAATCGCCAAATTGTACTGGATACCGAGACAACGGGGATGAATCAATTAGGGGCGCATTATGAAGGACATTGTATTATTGAAATTGGTGCGGTAGAAATGATTAATCGTCGTTATACTGGCAATAATTTTCACTTTTATATTAAGCCTGATCGTCCTGTTGATCCTGAAGCAATTAAAGTTCATGGCATTACAGATGAAATGTTGGCAGATAAACCCTCATTTAATGAGATTGCACAGCCATTTTTGGATTATATTAAAGGCGCAGAATTATTGATTCATAATGCGCCCTTCGATGTGGGGTTTATGGATTATGAGTTTCGTAAGTTGAATCTTAATGTGAAAACTGATGAAATTTGCTTAGTTACAGATACGCTACAGATGGCGCGTCAAATGTATCCAGGCAAGCGTAATAGCTTAGATGCACTTTGTGACCGTTTGAATATTGATAATAGTAAACGTACGCTACACGGGGCATTGCTAGATGCTGAAATTTTAGCTGATGTTTATTTGGCAATGACAGGCGGTCAAACCAGTTTGTTTGATGAAAATGATGTGAATGAATCACATTTTATTCGAACTATGTCAGGCAATAAAAATGCAGCTTTACGAAGTGCGGTGAATATTTCGCATAATTTGAAGGTATTACAACCGAGTGAAGATGAATTATTGGCGCATTTAGAATTTATTAAAATGATTAATAAAAAAAGCGGTGATAATTGTTTATGGGATAAACGTTTAGACAAAGAGGTTATTCACTAATCGTTTAGGATTTAATCATACAATAAAAAAATTATAAAAAAAGATTGACGAGATTTATGTTCGTCATTATGATACGCAACACTTAGCGGAGTGGTAGTTCAGCTGGTTAGAATACCTGCCTGTCACGCAGGGGGTCGCGGGTTCGAGTCCCGTCCATTCCGCCAATTTAAAATTAATATCTTATCTCGGAGTGGTAGTTCAGCTGGTTAGAATACCTGCCTGTCACGCAGGGGGTCGCGGGTTCGAGTCCCGTCCATTCCGCCAATTAAGATAAATAAAGATAGCACCTAAGGGTGCTTTTTTTGTATCTGAAATTTGCTTCATCCTTGACAAAAATAAAGTAAACTTTTAAGATTTGAAGAACTAGGGAGCTGTCACTCCCTAGTATGTCGTGTTATTAGTAAGTCGGTAAACTCACTAATAATAGTAGTACGACAAGGATAATGACTTTAATCATCTTTTTATCCTCTTCAAACGTTGCGAAAAAGCGCAACACTCTCTTTCAAGCTGGATCCTTGAAAGCTAGATTATTATAATGTTAAGTTATGGATAAATAAACAGTGTTTGGAAAGCCATAGGATTGCATCTTGTGGCTTTTTCTTTTCTTTATAAAATCATTTTTTACCAATCCTTTAACTTCCGATATAATAGCCGACATTTTTGACAAAATAAGAGATTTTTTATGGCAACTCCAGTTGTGGCCCTTGTTGGTCGCCCGAATGTGGGAAAATCCACATTATTTAATCGCCTTACTCGTACAAGAGATGCGTTAGTCGCGGATTTTCCTGGTTTAACTCGTGATAGAAAATACGGCCATGCTCATATTGCTGGTTATGAGTTTATTGTTATTGATACTGGCGGTATTGATGGAACCGAAGAAGGCGTAGAAGAAAAAATGGCGGAGCAATCTTTGCTTGCTATTGATGAAGCCGATATTGTTCTTTTCCTTGTGGATGCTAGAGCGGGTTTAACGGCAGCCGATATTGGTATTGCTAATTACTTACGTCAACGTCAAAACAAAACGACGATTGTAGTGGCAAATAAAACTGATGGTATTGATGCGGATTCTCATTGTGCTGAATTTTATCAATTAGGCTTAGGAGAAATTGAGCAAATCGCTGCTTCACAAGGCCGTGGTGTCACTCAGTTAATGGAACAAGTACTTGCGCCTTTTGCGGAACAGATGGAAAACTCCAATGAAAATGACCGCACTTCTGAGGAAGAACAAGACGAATGGGAACAAGAATTCGATTTTGATTCAGAAGAAGATACGGCATTGCTTGATGAGGCGCTAGAGGAATCGGAAGAAGAGCAAGATAAAAATATTAAGATTGCGATTGTTGGTCGTCCAAATGTGGGTAAATCTACTTTAACTAATCGTATTTTAGGTGAAGATCGTGTGGTGGTTTACGATATGCCAGGCACGACACGCGACAGTATTTATATCCCAATGGAGCGTGATGGGCAGCAATATACGTTGATTGATACAGCTGGTGTGCGTAAACGCGGTAAGGTGCATTTGGCAGTGGAAAAATTCTCCGTGATTAAAACCTTACAAGCGATTCAAGATGCTAATGTTGTGTTATTGACTATTGACGCGAGAGAGAACATTTCTGATCAGGATTTATCTTTGCTCGGCTTTATTTTAAATGCAGGTCGTTCTTTAGTGATCGTTGTGAATAAATGGGATGGTTTAGATCAAGATGTGAAAGACCGCGTTAAATCTGAGCTTGATCGTCGTTTAGATTTTATTGATTTTGCTCGCGTACATTTTATTTCCGCATTGCACGGCAGTGGTGTGGGTAATCTTTTTGATTCGATTAAAGAAGCGTATGCTTGCGCGACTCAAAAAATGACAACCTCGCTTTTAACTCGTATTTTACAAATGGCAACGGATGAGCACCAACCTCCGATGATTGGCGGTCGTCGAATTAAATTAAAATATGCTCATCCAGGTGGTTATAATCCGCCGATTATTGTGGTTCACGGTAACCAAATGGATAAATTACCCGATTCTTATAAACGTTATTTATCTAATTATTATCGTAAGAGTTTGAAAATTATTGGCTCACCAATTCGTCTTCTTTTTCAAGAAGGTTCGAACCCATTTGCGGGGCGTAAAAATAAACTTACTCCAAATCAATTGCGTAAGCGTAAACGTTTGATGAAGTTTATTAAGAAAGCGAAACGTTAAGAATAAGTGCGGTCAAAATTCATTATAAATTTTGACCGCACTTGCTTGATGAGTATTATTCTTCTAAAACCACTTTGCCAATATAGCCTAAATTACGGTGATGTTGTGCATAATCGATACCATATCCCACCACAAATTCATCTGGAATTTCAAAACCTATCCATTCTACCGGCACTTCAACCTCGCGACGAGAGGGTTTATCAAGCAAGGTACAGATAGCAAGGCTTGCAGGATCACGTAAGTTCAAAATATCACGTACTTTTTCAAGTGTGTAACCCGTGTCAATAATATCTTCTACGATTAATACGTGTTTACCTTTAATATCGCCATCAAGATCTTTTGTGATACGCACATCATGATTTGTTGTCATCCCTGTTCCATAACTGGAAGTAGTCATAAACTCAATTTCTACAGGTAAATGAATGTGGCGTACAATATCAGCCATAAACATAAATGAGCCACGTAAAAGTCCGATAACAACAAGGTTATTGACTTGTTTTTCTTGATAATGTTTTGTTATTTCGGCCCCAAGCTCTGCAATACGAGAGTGAACATCGCTTTCTGCAATTAAAACATCAACATGGTGTTTTTTCATAAAATGTCCTTGTGAATTTAAAAGGAATGTAATCGTTTGCTATTCTACAAAAAAATTGATCGTTATGCCATGTGTATCAGAATTTCTCGCTGAGTGTTATTCTATATTTCAATATAAATAACTTGGATTCTTTTAAGATAGATTTAGAGATAGAAGATGAAATATAAAAAAGGCTGAAGATTAATCTTCAGCCTTTTGAACCCTAACGAATTTACTTTCTACTCTACCTGTTGGAGCAACCTGCAATCGCTTAACAGATGGTGGGTATCTTATCAGAATTTTAATTTCTGTCAATAAGAATAATTATCAATATTAAATATTTTTTAGTTTCCAGAAATTTTCAGCTTTTCTAATAAAATTGAGCCAGTTTGTATGTTTGAACGATGTTCTATATCATCTGATACAGCAACAATGTTTTTCAACATATCTTGTAATTGACCTGCAATTGTAATTTCAGCGACAGGGTACTGAATTTCACCGTTTTCAACCCAGAATCCTGATGCGCCTCGAGAATAATCACCAGTCACAAGGTTTACTCCTTGTCCCATAACATCCGTTACTAATAGACCTCTATCCATTTTACGTAAGAGTGCGGTTAATCCTCCCGTTAAATTTGGTTGAATAAGCCAATTGTGAATCCCGCCTGCATGACCTGTGCTTGGCATTCCGAGTTTTTTTCCACTGTAACTGGTCAATAAATAGGTTTGTAATATACCATTCTCAACAATTTCACGATTTTGTGTGCGGACTCCTTCGCTATCAAAAGGCGTTGAAGCAAGTGCACGTAATAAATGGGGGCGTTCGCTGATATTAAACCATTCAGGTAAGACGGATGTTCCTAGTCTATCAAGTAAAAAACTTGATTTTCGGTATAAACTACCGCCACTTATTGATGCCGCTAAATGCGAAATAATACTAGTTGCAACATCATTTAAAAAAATGACGGGTACTTCACATGTATTAAGCTTTTGTGGGTTTAGGCGTGAAACTACTTTTCTCGCGCAAGTTTCACCGACCCAAGTCGGTGATTGAAGTCGATCAAACTCACGGGAAATTGTATATTCGTAGTCATTTTCTAATGCACCTTCTACGCCCCCAATGACTGAGCAAGATAATGAATAGCGACTAGATAAATAGCTTTGTAACATACCGTAGGTATTACCATATACTTTTACACCTGTGTGAGAATTAAAGCTTGCACCATTGCTATTTACGATTCGTTTATCTGCTTCAAGAGCAGATTTTTCTGTACGGAGAGCAAGTTCTGTTGCTTTTTCTACATCAATATTAGCAGGATGGTAAAGTGCTAAGTCAGGCGCATCAAAGGCCATTAATTGCTCATCAGCAAGTCCTGTACAATCATCGGGTGATGTATATTTTGCGATAGAAAGTGCCGCTTCTACAGTATTTTTAATGGCATTTTCACTTAAATCAGAGGTAGAAGCATTACCTTTTTGTTGTCCTAAATAAACGGAAATACCTAGTGCTCCATCATTGGTAAATTCCACATTTTCAATATCTTGCAATCGTGTTGAAACAGATAAGCCGCTTACTTTGGTTACAGCCACCTCTGCACTGGCTCCAGCTTTTTGGGCTAATTCAACTGCAAAACTAACAGCGTGACGTAATCCTTGCTCCTGCGCTTTTAAAAGTGCGGTTTGATTTTCGGGTGCTTTCATTGTTTTTTCCTGTTAAAAATTTGCAACATTTTATCTTATTTTCAAAGTTTATGGTAAAATGCGCCCCAATTTTTATAAAGGACAAAAAATGGCGAAACGTAAGAAAAAAGAAGCTTTTGATTGGGGAGATGAGGCGCAAGAAGAAATTATTTGGGTAAGTAAAAGTGAAATTAAGCGAGATGCGGAAGATTTAAAGCAACTTGGCGAAAAAATTGTGAATTTAACCAAAGCAAATTTAGCTAAAATTCCCCTTGATGAATCTTTGCTTGATGCCATTGAGCTTGCTCAGCGTTTACAAAAAGAGGCGCGCCGTCGTCAGTTACAATATATTGGAAAATTATTTCGTGGTATTGATATTGCCCCAATTCGTGAAGCGTTAGATAAAATCGAAAATAAGCATAATCAGCAGCAAGCGATGTTACATAAAATTGAAAAAATTCGTGATGAGTTGATCGAAAATGGTGATATAGCATTGACGAATTTATTAAATAATTATCCAGAAGCTGATCGCCAGAAATTACGTAATTTGATTCGTTCTGCACAGAAAGAGCGGGAACAAAATAAACCTTCGAAAGCATATCGAGATATTTATCAAATGCTGAAATCATTGATGCTGGAAGATTAGCTTTGTGAGACTCAAGCAAGTGCTATCAACGTTTTTAACCGCACTTATCCAGATAATAAAGTAGAAAAAATGAATATTCGTTGGAATGTAATTTTAAGTATTATTGCTTTTTGTTTACTAGGTTGGTTTTATTCACTGAATCGGGATGCACCTGATTTATCAAATTTGGTGAAAAAGCCAGATAGCCCCGATTATATTGGCAATAAAATGGAAACAACAGTGTTTTCACCAGAAGGGAAAAAACAATATGTTTCTCTTGCGGATAATGTGAAACATTATACTGTAGATGGACATACTGATTTTGAGATGCCATTAGTCTATTTATTCGATGTTAATTCATCTAATACTAGTCAAGCAAAGGATGTTGCTCATGCTTTGGTATCACAGAGTTGGAAATTGAGTGCTAAAAAAGCCAAGCTCACAAAAGATGAAATGCTGTATTTAGAGGGAGATGTTGTGGCGGAAAGTTTGGAACCAACTTCTCATTTGCGGCGTGTAGAAACTCAGATGGCAATTGTCAATTTGAAAACACAGGATATGACATCAGACTCAATGGTTAAGATTAATGGACAAAATTTTAGTTCAACAGGATTAAAAATGGTTGGCAATTTACGTCAACAAGTTGCTACTTTAAAAGAACAGGTGAAAACATATTATGAAGTTCGTAAATAATAAAATATTTTTACTCACAACGTTAATGATGACATCCATATCGGCTTTTGCGCTTAAAGATGATACAAATCAACCGATTAATATCGTTTCGGATAATCAAGCGTTGGATATGGAAAAGAGTGTAGTGACTTTTACGGATAATGTTGTGATAACTCAAGGGTCGATTTTAATTAAAGCAAGTAAGGTTGTGATTACACGTCCACCAGAAAACTCAGGTAAAAAAGAAACTGTTGATGCTTTTGGTAGCCCTGTTACATTTCATCAATTACTTGACGATGGGAAACCGGTTGATGGAAAGGCTAATAAGGTGCACTATGATCTTGGTACGGAGTTTTTAACATTGACAGGTAATGCTGAGTTGAAACAATTAGATAGCAAAATTAATGGTGAACTTATCACTTATGATGTGAAGAAACAGCAACTTAGAGCCAATGGCGGTGCGAAATCACGAGTGACTACGGTGTTAATTCCGTCTCAATTACAAAAAGCGAAAGGGAAGTAATCATGTCAGTTTTGATTGCTGAGAATTTAGCGAAAAGCTATAAAAGCCGTAAAGTCGTATCTGATGTTAGTCTTCAAGTTAATTCAAATGAAATTGTGGGATTACTTGGGCCGAATGGTGCAGGAAAAACGACGACTTTTTACATGGTGGTGGGACTCGTTCGCCAAGATCAAGGTAAGATTGTGATTGATGGTGAGGATATTAGTTTACTTCCAATGCATAATCGCGCCCAGCGAGGTATTGGGTATTTACCCCAAGAGGCATCTATTTTTCGCCGTTTAACCGTCTATGAAAATTTGATGGCTGTTTTAGAAATTCGTAAAGATTTAACTGCTGAGCAACGCCGTGAAAGAGCGGATGAATTAATCGAAGAATTTAATATTAGTCATATTAGAGATAGTCTCGGCCAATCTTTATCTGGTGGGGAGCGTCGTCGTGTAGAAATTGCTCGAGCATTAGCCGCTAATCCTAAATTTATTTTATTAGATGAACCTTTTGCTGGTGTTGACCCTATTTCAGTATCTGATATTAAGAAAATTATTACTGATTTACGTAATCGCGGATTAGGTGTGCTAATTACTGATCATAATGTGCGTGAAACTTTAGATGTGTGTGAGCGTGCTTATATTGTTGGAGAAGGTAAAATTATTGCGACAGGTACGCCTGAGTCTGTTATGAATGATGAGCATGTTAAACGTGTTTATCTTGGTGATCAGTTTAAGTTATAAAGATGAACATTACCGAGTTGTTAAGCCCTGAGAATATTCGTCAGGGGGTAAGTTTTTCCAGTAAAAAACGATTATTTGAATCTATTGCGCATTTTGTCATTGAGCAAGTTAATGATGAGAAAGGTGAACAAGTTTGTTTGGAATGTCTTTTTGAACGGGAAAAATTAGGTAATTCAGGTTTAGGAAATGGTATCGCCATGCCTAAAGCTAAAATTCCTGTAACGTTATCAGACAAAGCAATAGCTGTATTTATGCAATTAGATACACCGATTGATTACGATTCATCAGATGGTAAATTTGTTGATCTTGTATTTGCAGTATTGGTACCTGAAAATCAGTGTGTAACCTATATGCCAATTTTATCTTTCTTAACCGAAAGACTAACGGATAAAAACCTGTTGAAGCAGTTACGTTCAGCAAAAAGTGCAGAGGAAATTTGGCAGGTTTTTGAAATTTCAGATAGCTCAGAAAATATCTCTTTTGAGAATAATGGATAAGAAATAAAGAGTGGGAGGGCACATGGATATTATCATTATTAGCGGACGTTCTGGTGCAGGAAAGTCTGTGGCTCTACGCGCTTTGGAGGATATGGGCTATTATTGTGTAGATAATATTCCTTTTGATTTACTACCTCAATTAACTCAGATTCTTTCTCAATCACAATCTTCAGTAGCGATTAGTCTAGATATTCGTAATATTCCAAATTCTGCGACGACGTTAGAGCAAACACTTTCAACATTACAAAACCATCATCAGGTTAAGATTATTTTCTTAGAGGCGGAGCGCAGTACGTTGATTCGTCGATATAGTGATTCTCGGCGTTTACACCCACTTTCTGTTCAAGATCTGTCCCTTGAAGTTGCGATTGATGCAGAATATCAATATTTAGAACCACTTATCCAACATGCTAATTTCATTCTTGATACGACACATCTTTCGACACATACGCTTGCAGAAAAATTACGAGAGTTTATTTGTGGGTATGGCGAAAAAGAGCTTAAAATCATTATAGAATCTTTTGGGTTTAAATATGGTATTCCGCTTGATGCAGATTATGTTTTTGATGTGCGATTCTTACCCAATCCACATTGGGATCCGGCACTTCGCCCAATGACAGGATTAGATGCGCCTGTGGCGGCATTTTTAAATAGTCATACAGAAGTGAATGAATTTATTTATCTTACACGAAATTATATAGAAACATGGTTGCCACTTTTAGAAAAAAATAATAGAAGTTACTTAACTATTGCTATTGGGTGTACTGGTGGGAAACATCGCTCTGTTTATATAGCACAACAACTTGGAGAATATTTTCAGGCAAAAGGAAAAATAGTGCAAATTCAGCATAAATCTTTAGAGCGAAATAAAAAGACGCAATAATGGCATATCGGTAATATTATAGTTTAAATCGATGAATAACCTGATTTGCTGAACCACGCCAAATTAAACTTGGATCTGCTTGTTCTTGAATAAATTTCCCATCAATTAACACATCAATATAAGGCAACATAGCACGTTGTTGTTCGTCTAGTTCATCCAGCTTATAACCTGTCCAAACCCAGATGTCTTTATCGGGGCATTCTCGTTTTACGCGTTGCACAAAGGGCAATAATGTTTCTACGTTGAGGGGATGAAGTGGATCTCCACCTGAAAGCGTCAGTCCTTGGCGTTTAATGCGTGTGTCTTTTAAATCATTGATGATTTGTTGTTCCATCGCTTCATCAAATAATACACCTGCTGAAAATGACCAGCTTTTTTGATTGTAGCAACCTTTACAACCATGGGTACAGCCACTGACAAATAAAGTACAACGTGTACCTTCGCCATTAATGACATCAGTGGGATAGTATTGAAGATAGTTCATATTATTATAAACTCCTGGAATATGGTGTAAATTATCAGCAAATTAACTGCACTTTTGTAATTAAAGAGAATTAATCTTTGCAATAATATGGTAATTCTTGCATAATAGCCCGCAATCGCTCTGCGATATCAATGGAAACCTTTTCGGTCTCTCGCAACGGTGTCTGGTTTACTCGGTCAGGTCCGGAAGGAAGCAGCCAAAGTCGGAATTACTGTGTGCCGAGAAGAAGCTGGGAAGGTTTCCGCCCAACTTCCTTTTCTTATACTCGCTCAATCAATCTTTTAAAGAATCCATTCTCTTTTGTGATTAAGCTATTGTAATCGCCTTGCTCGATTAATCTTCCGTTGTCAATTACACAAATTTTATCGAATTGTTCAATTGAACTGAGACGGTGAGTGACCATTATTAGGGTTTTATTTTCGGCATGTTGTAGAATTAAACGTAAAATTTGACGTTCAGTTTCGCGATCTAAACCTTCTGTTGGTTCATCCAATAATAAAATTGGCGCATTATTGAGTAAAATACGGGCTAAACCTAAACGGCGTTGTTCCCCACCGGAAAGTGGACGGCCGCCATCCCCAAGCCAAAGATTTAAACCTTTTTCTTCTTGCTCAAGTAATTTGCTTAAACCAACTTGATGTAGCACCTCAATCATTTTTTCATCAGAAATTTTGTCCGCACTTGCAAATTGTAAATTTTGACGAAGCGTATCGCTAAATACATGAACACGTTGAGTTAAAAAACAAATTTGGCTGCGTAATGTCTCTTCTGAATAGGCGGAAATTGGTTTTTCTGCCAATAAAAGCTCACCTTGATGCGCATCATAATTGCGTACTAAAAGTTGAAGGAGTGAAGATTTCCCACTTCCAGTTTTGCCTAAAATAGCAATTTTTTGGCCTTGTTCTAAATCTAATGTAAGATCTTTTAATACGAGTGTTTCTTGCCCTGGATAGGAAAAACTTAAATTCTTCGTAGAAATCAACCGCACTTTTGTTTCAAATTCTTCGTTACCATTAAACTCAACAAGCGGTTTTTGCTCAATGATTTCGGTCACACGTTCTGCTGCAGCAATCACTTGACCTATATGTAAAAATGCGGCTCCCAATGGCATGATGATCTCAAAGGCTGCAAGTGCAGCAAAAGTGAAAAGTGCAATATAAGCCGTGCGATATTCATCTGTGCCAAAATCGGCGTTACTTGCAAACCATAGCATTCCAGAAATCAACAAACCATTAAGAAAGAGAACAAGTGCGGTAGAAAATCCGCTTAATTTGGCTTCTTTGGCTTGATCTTCCTGCCATGTTTTTTCTGTGGCTGACATTTTCTCTTTTAATTTATCTTCTGCATTAAATAATAAAAGCTCGGCTTGTGCTTGGATAAATTCTAAAAACTGGGTTCGATAGGTCGCGCGTGCTTGGATTAAGCGTTCGCCGAATTCCTGTCCTAGTCGATAGAAAACAGTTGGGATAATTATTAATAAAATTAACAAAAATAAGCCTAAACCAAGTGCGAGTGGAATATTGACAAAGCTAAGTCCAATCGTCATGGCAATGATTACAAATGCAGCAGTGAAAAATGGCGCAAGTAAACGTAAATAGAGGCTATCAAGTGTATCCACATCGGATACTAAACGATTTAACAAATCGCTGTTACGATAACGATTTAATACCCCTGGGCTTAAAGGAATGATTTTTTCAAATACTTGTACGCGTAATTTTGACAAAATTCGGAATGTTGCATCATGCGTCACTATTTTTTCAAAATAGCGCATGACGGTTCGTCCGATAGCTAAACCTCGCACACTGGCTGAAGGGTAGAAAAAGTTAAATAGAGTGCCTAGTCCTGCAATGGCTGTAGCGGCTAAAAACCAGCCTGAAACGGTAAGTAAGCTCATGCTGGATCCTAATCCTAAAATCATCAGCACCAAGCCTAAAATAAGAGGAAATTTGGCGAATTTAAATAAACGTATAAACGGAAGTAATGTGCGCATTATTGGATATCCTGTTTTCGTTGTGCAAGAAGTTCTCCAAAGAAACCTTCATTTTGTAATTCAGCAAAAATCCCCTGTTGGACAATTTCGCCCTGCTGCATGACAAAAATTTGATCACATTGTTTTAAATCTTCAATGCGGTGTGTAATCATTAATGTTGTTTGGTAGCAACTCATTTCATTTAATGCTTGAAGGACGAGACTTTCAGATTGGGCATCGAGACTGGCTGTTGGCTCATCAAGTAATAGTAGGCTACCTTTGCGTAATAATGCACGTGCAATAGCAAGACGTTGCGCTTGTCCCACAGAAACGCCTAATCCTCCATCTTTAATTTCATAATCTAAACCGAGTTTATCTATAAATTCGGTGGCTTGGGCTTGGCTTAAAGCATGGTGAATTTTCTCATCGCTTGTTTGAATATCACCAAGCAGAAGATTTTCTTTAATTGTGCCTTGTAATAACAATGGATTTTGTCCTACCCAGGCAATATGTTTGCGCCAGTCAGCTAGATTGCTTTCGCGAAGTTCTTGTCCATTAATTTTGAGAGAACCCTCATAAGGTAAAAAGCCTAAAATTACATTCATTAATGAGGTTTTCCCTGCGCCACTTTGTCCTACAAGCGCAACATTGTGATTTGCTGGAATTTGGAAATTTAACGGCTTGGTTAATGCTGAACCTTGTGTAGAAAGCACCACTAAATTTTCGGCAGAAATTTCAACCGCACTTTCCAAAGAAATTGTTTTTTCATTTTGATGAACGGTTAAATAATCGTATTCTAAGAAATCAACAATGGCTTCTGCTGCACCAATACCCGCTGCGCGGTCGTGGTAATAAGCGCCAAGATCGCGTAAGGGTTGATAAAATTCAGGCGCAAGAATTAAACAAAAGAAGCCTGTGAAAAGTGTAAGCGGTGCATTATAGGTACCAAATTCAATTTGACCTAAGTAGCTAAAACCAAAATAGACCGCCATCAGTGCAATGGAAATAGAGGTAAAAAATTCCAATACGGCAGAAGAGAGAAAAGCGAGTTTTAGCACATCCATTGTGGTTTCTCGGAAATCTTCAGTGGCATTTTCAATATGTTCAGTTTGTTCAGAAGTGCGGTTAAAAAGACGCAAGGTTTCCAAGCCGCGTAAGCGATCTAAAAATTGGGCACTTAGGCGAGAAAGGGTATCCATATTTTTTTGGCTGTTGTCAGCCGCAGCAATACCGACAATGATCATAAACAGAGGAACAAGCGGTGCGGTAATCATTAAGATTAAGCCTGCAGCCCAGTTCAACGGAAATACAGCAATTAAAATAACGACTGGAACAATGGCTGAAAGACTTTGTTGTGGCAGAAAACGGGCATAGAAATTATGTAAATTTTCAACTTGTTCCAACATAATGCTTGCCCAACTTCCAGCTGGTTTTTGATTGATTGTTGCGGGGCCGACAAGATGGATTTTATCCAGAATTTTTTGACGAATATGGTTGCGCAATAATTGTCCGCTTCGGAAACCAATTTTTTCTCTTGCCCATAAAATAATAGCACGCATCCCGAAGCCGATAATTAGCCCGAGAAAATAAGGAATGAGTTCATCACGAGGCACATTTTGCATAATCAGTTTATCAAGCAATGTTGCAAGAAAATAAGTTTGTGCGACTAAAATGAGTGCAGAAAGCGTAGCTAAAACAATGTTTGCGCGCATTAATTTTTTGATAGGTTCTTGTTGTGCGCGAAGCCATTTTTGTAAATATTTTTGGCGAAGTTTGTTCATAGTTTTATCGTGATATAGAAAAAGTTCCCCTCTTTTAAAAAGAGGGGAATGAGTTAGAGAATTTATGCTTCTTGAGCATCTAAATAGCGTTCTGCATCTAATGCTGCCATACAACCAGTCCCCGCAGAGGTAATGGCTTGTCGATAATTGTGATCCATTACATCGCCTGCTGCGAACACGCCTTCCACAGAAGTGGCTGTTGCATTTCCTTCAAGACCAGATTTTACAACGATATAGCCATTATTCAGTTCTAGTTGCCCTTGGAAAATGTCCGTATTTGGCGAGTGACCAATCGCTACAAATAAACCATCTAATTTGAGTTCTTCTTTCTCTCCAGTTTTAGTGTCGGCTAAACGTAATCCGGTTACGCCCATGTTGTCACCTAACACTTCATCTAAAGTGCGGTCAGTATGAAGAACGATTTTTCCTTCTTCTACTTTTTTGTATAAACGGTCGATAAGGATTTTTTCTGCACGGAAGCTATCGCGACGGTGGATTAAATGCACTGTACTTGCAATATTGGCTAAGTAAAGGGCTTCTTCCACTGCAGTATTTCCACCACCAATCACCCCAACTGGCTTATTACGATAAAAGAAACCATCACAGGTTGCACAAGCAGAAACGCCACGGCCTTTGTAGTTTTCTTCTGAAGGTAAGCCAATATAGCGTGCAGAGGCACCTGTTGCGATAATTAACGCATCACAAGTGAAATTTTGTACATCGCCAAAAAGTTTGAATGGGCGAGAAGATAAATCTACGCGATTGATATGATCGAAGACGATTTCTGTCTCAAATTTTTCAGCATGTTGCAACATACGTTGCATTAAACCTGAACCGGTAGTCATCTCAAAATCACCTGGCCAGTTTTCGATTTCATCTGTGGTGGTAAGCTGACCGCCTTGTTGTAAACCCGTCACCAATACTGGTTTTAAGTTTGCACGTGCCGCATAAATAGCTGCAGTATAACCAGCAGGGCCTGAGCCTAAAATTAAAAGTTTTGCGTGTTTGATATCTGACATAAAGAATCCTTGTTTTTCGTAAAGAGAGAATTAATTGAATTTAAGTTTATTTTGATGATTGCTATGTATGAAATTGTTCCATACACCTTATCAATTATAAACCTTTCGATTAATAGAGCAGTGAATAAAGCAATCGGCGAAACTTATTTGTTAACGGATCAGCATTGCCCATTGCACTTAAAATGGATAAAAATTGTTGTTTAACTTCACCATTTTGCGTCCCTAAATCTGTTTTTAAAATGCCGAAAAGTAGTGTCAGCGCTTCTTCATTTCGTCCTGCTTGATGAAGTTGTACAGCAAGTTTTATTGCAATTTCAGCTGTTGGATTTTTAGCATAATCGGCCTGTAATTGTTGGATTTCAGGTGTATCGGCTGCTTGAATTTGTAGCTCAATTTGTGCTTGTAATCCGTGCCAACGACTATCTCGATCTTGCAATGGAATTTGTTTTAGAATTTCCTGTGCTGGCTCCGTTTTTTTCATTGCAATATAGGTTTCAGCGTAGAGTAGGGCGACATCACTATTTTTCTTATCAGAAAGTTCCCATGCGTCTTTCAATAATGGCAATGCAGCCTCATAATTTTCTACTTGCAAGAAATCTAATGCTTGTTGGAATTTTAAATCTTCTTCTTTCGGTAAAATAATGCTTAATCGTTGGATTAATGACGCTTTATCAAGCGCGCCTGGAAATGCATCTAATGCCTGGGCTTCTTTAAACAAATAGGTGGTTGGCAATGCTTGGATGCGGAATTGTGCGGCAATCATTTGCTCTTTTTCACAATTTACTTTTCCAAGAACAAATTGTCCTTGATATTGTTCTGCAACTTGCTCAAGTAGTGCCAATAAATCAGCCGATTCTTTATGCGTTGGTGCGTAAAAATTGATGACAAGTGGTTTTTCTAAGGATTGTTGCAGTATTTCAGTAAGATTTTGTTCGTTGATGTCAACGATAAAAGGAAAATCAGCCATGTTTTATCCTTGTGAAAAAATAATGGCTGATTTTAGCAAAGTGCGGAAGATTTTAGAAACGTTTTACTCTTTCAATGGGGGAAAGATTTTTGCTAGGAGCAGTTTTCCCATCATTTCAATATGTTGCGGTTCTGCATTGAGTGCAGGAATATATTGGTAAGATTGTCCGCCATTAGTGAGAAAATTCTCGCGGTTTTCCTCATCAATTTCTTCAATAGTTTCTAAACAATCAACCGAAAAACCTGGGCAAATGACGGCTATTTTATGAATGCCTTGTGATGCTGCATTTTGGAGAAATTTATCCGTGTAAGGTTGTAACCATTCTTCTCGTCCAAAACGTGATTGGAAGGTTATTCCCCATTGGTTTTCGGTCAATCCCAACTTATCTACAACAGCAAGTGTTGTTTGTTTGCAATGTTCACGGTAGTAATCGCCCATATTTTCATAACGTAAAGGGATACCATGATAAGAAAATAGCAAAAATTCATCGGATTTTAACCGCACTTTTATGGAATCGGCTAAGGCGTTAATGTAATTTTCATCAACATGATAAGAATGAATAAAATCGAACGGCACCATTCCCCGCTCTTCTTTAAGGGCATGGGCAAAGGCATCAAATAGCGCACCTGTTGTCGTACTAGAATATTGTGGGTAAAGGGGGAGTACAATAATTCGTTCAACTTTATTTTTAAGTAAATTTTTCACCGCACTTTGCATTGATGGGTTGCCGTATGTCATCGCAATTTCTACTTGAGCATCAATATGTTGCTTATCTAAATAGGCTTGTAATGCATCTTTTTGTCGTCGTGAAATGGCAAGTAAAGGCGAACCTTGCTCTGTCCAAATTGCTTGATAATTTTTAGCAATACGTTTTGAACGTAATGGCAAAATAACAGCCTTGAGTAATGGATACCATTTGTAAGGAGATAAATCGACTACTCTTGGGTCGGTTAAAAATTTCCATAAATAACGGGATATAGCAGATGAGGTGGGCGCATCGGGTGTCCCTAAATTGGCTAAAATAATCCCTATTTTTTGATTTGCTATCATAAGTTTAGAATAGAAAGTGTAAGTCGAGAAACGCAGCAAAGTTTATCTTGTTCATCACGAATGTCAATTTGCCATACGTGGATATTTCTATTTAAACTAATAGGTGTAGCCTTTGCTGTAACAATGCCTTGCTTTACTGAACGTAGGTGATGAGCATTAATATCAAGTCCCACTGCAATTTTATTTTCTTCTATTGCCAGGTATCCCGCCAATGAACCTATCGTTTCTGCTAATGCAACAGATATTCCGCCATGTAATAGACCAAAAGGTTGGGTTGTACGATGATCCACTGGCATTGTCGCTTCAATCCAATCTTCGCCAAAAGCAGAAATTTCAATGCCAAGATGGCTAACTGCACTGTTGGAGCAAAGTTGATTTAAGTTTTCGAGCGTGAAGTTTTTTTGCCAAATCATGATGTTCCTTTACATTACGCTAAAATTTCTAATAATGCCTGCACAGGGTGTTTTAGCACCACATGTTCATAACGTTTTACCTGACTGCGACAAGAATAACCGGTTGCTAAACAAAAGTGCGGATCTTTTCCATGCAGTTTTTTGTGCCACGATACATCGTAGATTTCTCGGCTCATTTTTTGATTTTGCACTTCATGTCCAAATACACCAGCCATACCGCAACATCCTACTTTTTCTACATTCAGTTGTTGCCCAAATCTTCCAAAAATTTCTTGCCATTCTTTTGGACTGTTCGGCATAAAAGTAGATTCCGTACAATGCGGGAATAAATACCAAGCGGAAGTGCGGTCAGTTTTGGCGATGTTTTTCAGTTTATCTTGTAACGCCGCATTTTGTAATCTTTGTTTTAACCATTCGTGAGCAGTGAGAACGTGGAAATCGCCACGTTTTTCTTGTAGTGCTTCCTTGTATTCATCTCGATAAGACAGCACGATGGCTGGATCTACTCCTACAAGTGGAATGTCTAATTTTGCCATGCGATTTAAAAACTCGGCTTGGTTTTGTGCTGTTTTGCTAAAGAGTTTTAAGAAACCTTTAATGTGCATTGCTTTGCCGTTTGGTTTAAATGGCAACAGAATTGGTGTGAAACCTAATTTCTGCGTAAGCATAACAAAATCCCGTACCACTTTTGCATCATAGTAAGAGGTATAAGGATCTTGCACAATAAATAAAATATCGTTTTTTTCCACCGCACTTAGGTCTTCCAATTCTTCTAAGGATTTGCCTTGATAATGAATTTCCACCAGTTGTTGTTGCAAATTGGGTTCAGAAAGCAAGGGCAAATCGGTCATGCCTAGCGTTTTTTCCACTAATGTTTGCGTGATTTTTAGCTTGGTAAAATAATTAAAGAATTTTGCCTGTTTTGCCATATAAGGCGCAGCGATTTCTAAATTTGCCACAATGTGATCTTTTGCGGGCCGTAAGTAGCGGCTGTGATAAAAATAAAAGAATTTCGCACGGAAACTTGGCACATCAATTTTAATCGGGCATTGGCTCGCACAGGCTTTACAAGCAAGGCAAGTATCCATTGCCGCTTTTACTTCGTGAGAAAAATCATAATCCCCTCGCCATTTTTGAACCGTATTGCTTACTTTTTTCACAAGTGAGGTTAGTTTTATTTCTGTTTTATGGAAGTCTAATTGTTCGGGCGAAACATTTTCATTTGCCATTAATCGAAGCCATTCTCGAACCATGGCTGCACGACCTTTCGGCGAAAATACACGGTTTTTACTTACTTTCATCGATGGGCACATAATGCTGTGTTCATCAAAATTGAAACATAAGCCGTTTCCATTGCAGTTCATCGCACCCTTAAATTCATCTCGTATTTGGATAGGAATTTGGCGATCGTTATCAGCCCGCATCGGCGAAAGAATAGAATAAAGTTCCTCTTTGGAATCCAAAGGCATACAGATTTTGCCTGGATTTAAGCGATTGTTTGGATCGAATAAGGTTTTGATATAACGAAGTTCGTGCCAGAGTTCTGGCGTAAAGAATTTTTCGCCGTAATGGGAACGCACGCCTTTTCCATGCTCTCCCCAGAGTAATCCACCATATTTAATCGTAAGTTCGGCGACTTCATCTGAAATTTGTTTGAATAATTTCACTTGTTCTTTATCGCATAAATCAAGCGCTGGGCGAACGTGCAATACGCCCGCATCCACGTGACCAAACATGCCATATTGTAAATGGTGCTTGTCTAATAAAGTGCGAAATTCACTAATGTAATCCGCAAGATTTTCTGGGGGGACACAAGTATCTTCTACAAAAGGAATCGGTTTGGCTACGCCTTTTGCATTACCAAGTAAGCCCACGGCTTTTTTTCGCATTGCATAAATACGCTCAATAGAAGGTAAATCCGAGCAAACTTGGTAGCCAATAATGTGATCTTGATTGTGTTCGATTTTTTCATCAAGTGAGCGACAAAGTGCGGTGACTTGGCGGTCTATTTTTTCTTTATTATTACTAGCAAATTCCACAATATTTAAACCGAGAATTGGATCTTTTTCATCTTCTGTAAGAAGTTCATTTACAGAGTGCCAAATAATATCTTGTTTAGCGAGATTTAAGACTTTGGAATCAACAGTTTCCACAGAAAGCGCATTGGCTTTCACCATAAAAGGGGCATTGCGTAATGCCGCATCAAAAGAACGATATTTAATATTGATGAGCGTACGATACTGAGGAATAGGCAGAAGATTGAGTTTAGCTTCACAAATAAATGCGAGAGAACCTTCAGAACCAGTGAGAATTCTGGTGAGATTAAATTCACTTTCATCTTCATTAAATACATTTTTCAGATCGTATCCTGTTAAAAAACGGTTAAGTTGTGGCAGCTCTTTAATGATTGCCGCTCTTTTTTCTTTACAGTGTTGCGCAATGGTTTGATGAAGTTTTTTGCTATCGCCACTTAATTCAAGCGCATCGATGTTTTCTAAAACATCAACAGAATTGGCTGCACTCGTATCTAAAATCTCACCGTTCATTAATACTGCGCGTAATGCCAAAACGTGATTAGAGGTTTTACCGTATTGCAATGAACCTTGCCCAGAGGCATCCGTATTAATCATTCCACCTAAAGTCGCTCGATTACTGGTGGATAACTCTGGGGCAAAGAATAAACCATGTGGTTTTAAAAATTGATTAAGTTGATCTTTTACTACGCCTGCTTGTACTCGAACCCAACGTTCTTTTACATTGAGTTCTAAAATGGCAGTCATATGGCGAGAGAGATCTACTATTATATTGTTATTGATAGATTGTCCATTTGTCCCAGTGCCTCCACCACGAGGCGTAAAGGTGATTAATTGATATTCAGGTAAATTAGCCAATTTGGTTATACGTACTATATCAGCAACAGTTTTCGGAAAAAGAATCGCTTGGGGAAGCTGCTGGTAAACGCTGTTATCCGTAGCAAGACTTAATCTATCTGCATAATTTGTAGCAATATCCCCTTCAAAATGTTGTTTTTTTAGTGCTTGGAGATAGTTAAGGACATCTTGTTCAATTTGTGGCGTGCGGTTTAGACTTGGCAACATAGCATTTAACTCATTTAAAGCTATAAATACAGGGTGTTCTCGATAATATCTTAAGGAGCGCACAATGTCGAATTAGATTTTGAGCGTTTTAAAGAAGCGTTTTGTGGAGTAAATTAGTCAAGAAAAGCGTGTTATTTGTATAAAAAGCAAACAAAAAGCTCAAAAGAATTTGATCTTTTTAATTTTTATAGGATAATAGGCGCACTTTTGAACGTTCCTTTGGCGTAAACAAAGGAATTGAATTTGTCAAAAGGTAAAAAGTAGGGCAAATTCAAAACCCTAGTTAAGCAAATGCTTTGAGTGTAACTTTCCCTAAAAGTTCCATTATAAGCAAGGAAACTTTTCTTATTAATAAACGATGACTAAATAGAGGACATCAAAATGAAAAAAACTGCAATCGCATTAGTAGTTGCTGGTTTAGCAGCAGCTTCAGTAGCTCAAGCTGCACCACAAGAAAACACTTTCTATGCAGGTGTTAAAGCAGGTCAAGCATCTTTCCACGATGGTATTAATCGTAACCATGTGATTGAGAAAGGATTAGAGGGAGAATACGGTTATAAGCGTAACTCTTTCACTTATGGTGTATTTGGTGGTTACCAAATTTTAAACCGTGATAATTTAGGTTTAGCGGTTGAATTAGGTTACGATGATTTTGGTCGTGCAAAAGCGCGT
The DNA here is from genome assembly GCF_001679495.1 of Haemophilus sp. CCUG 66565. Taxonomy (NCBI): domain Bacteria; kingdom Pseudomonadati; phylum Pseudomonadota; class Gammaproteobacteria; order Pasteurellales; family Pasteurellaceae; genus Haemophilus; species Haemophilus sp. CCUG 66565. The sequence continues at coordinate 238,689 of NZ_LZOX01000001.1, forward strand.
GAAGCTGGCAAAACTGTTGCTAAACACACTAACCACGGTGCTCACTTAAGCTTTAAAGGTAGCTATGAAGTGTTAAATGGTTTAGATGTTTACGGTAAAGCAGGTGTGGCTTTAGTACGTTCTGACTATAAATTCTACGATGCAAATGGTGCTCGTGATCACGAAAAAGGTCGTCACAGCTTACGTACCTCTGGTTTATTTGCAGTCGGTGCAGAATATGCTGTATTACCAGAATTAGCAGTTCGTTTAGAATACCAATGGTTAACTCGTGTAGGTAAATACCGTACTCAAGAAACTCACAACAGCTCTGTAGATTACAATCCATGGATTGGTTCTATCAACGCTGGCGTTTCTTACCGTTTCGGTCAAGGCGCAGTGGCTGCACCAGCTATGGCTCCTGAAGTTGTAAGCAAAACTTTCAACTTAAGCTCTGATGTAACTTTCGCTTTCGGTAAAGCAAACTTAAAACCACAAGCTAAAGCAACTTTAGATGGTATCTACGGTGAAATCGCACAAGTTCATAGCGCTAAAGTAGCTGTTGCTGGTTATACTGACCGTATCGGTTCTGATGCGTTCAACGTTAAACTTTCTCAACAACGTGCTGAGACTGTAGCTAACTACTTAGTACAAAAAGGTGTAGCAACTAACGCAATCTCTGCAACTGGTTACGGTAAAGCAAATCCAGTGACTGGCGCAACTTGTGACCAAGTTAAAGGTCGTAAAGCGCTTATCGCTTGTTTAGCACCAGACCGTCGTGTTGAAATCGCAGTTAACGGTACTAAATAATTTCAGTATTCGTTTAACGAAAGATTAAATACAGAAAAAAGGCTTAAACTTCGGTTTAGGCCTTTTGTTTTATTAAGATAATAATCCTAGAATTTCACTCAAGTTTTAACTTGTGGTAGAATTTAATCCTCTTTTATTCGTGGGGAACATTATGGAAACCTTAGACAAAATTAAAAAACAAATTAGTGAAAATCCAATTCTTATCTATATGAAAGGCTCACCTAAATTACCATCTTGTGGTTTTTCGGCGCGAGCAGTAGAAGCACTGATCAATTGTAAAGTACCTTTTGGTTATGTTGATATTTTACAACATGCTGATATTCGTGCTGAATTGCCTGTTTATGCAAATTGGCCTACTTTCCCACAACTATGGGTCGAGGGAGAGTTAATTGGTGGGTGTGATATTATTTTGGAAATGTATCAATCTGGGGAGTTGCAAACTTTATTAAATGAAGTTTCTGCAAAACATGCATAAAATTGATTAATCAATAAAAAATCCCGCATTCTTTTAAAAGTGCGGGATTTTTTTAGCTTGTTTAGACTATTGTGTTGCTTGAATTGCAGTTAATGCAATAGTGTAAACAATGTCATCGACTAATGCGCCACGAGATAAGTCATTAACGGGTTTTCGCATACCTTGAAGCATTGGACCCACCGCAACTAAATCAGCAGAGCGTTGAACTGCTTTATAGCCGATATTACCCGCGTTGATATCAGGGAATACAAATACATTTGCTTGACCCGCTACTTTAGAATTTGGTGCTTTAGAAGCTGCCACATCTTTCATCACAGCTGCATCGTATTGCAATGGACCATCAATTAATAAATCAGGGCGTTTTTCTTGTGCAATACGGGTTGCCTCTTTTACTTTCTCGACTGATTGACCCGCACCAGAAGTACCAGTTGAATAAGAAAGCATTGCCACTTTTGGTTCTAAACCAAATGCTTTTGCAGATTCGGCTGATTGGATTGCGATTTCAGCTAATTGTTCCGCTGTAGGTTCTGGATTTACCGCACAGTCGCCATAGACTAATACTTGGTCTGGTAATAACATAAAGAATACAGATGAGATAATTGAACTGCCAGGTGCTGTTTTGATGATCTGCATCGGTGGGCGAATAGTGTTTGCCGTTGTATGAACGGCACCAGAAACTAAACCATCCACTTCGCCAGCTTCTAACATCATGGTGCCTAATACAACGGTGTCTTCTAATTGCGCGCGAGCTTGTTCTTCAGTTAAGCCTTTAGATTTACGTAATTCAACTAAACGAGCAACGTAGTTTTCGCGTACGTCAGCTGGATTGATGATTGTTACGTCAGCACTTAAAGTCACGCCTTGTTCTGCTGCGACTTTTTTCACTGATTCAGGATCCGCTAATAATACTGATTTTGCAATACCACGTTCAGCACAGATTGCAGCCGCTTTAACAGTGCGAGGTTCGTCACCTTCTGGTAATACGATAGTTTTGCCTGCTTTGCGTGCTAAATCAGTTAATTTGAAACGGAATGCAGCTGGAGAAATACGTGCTTCACGAGCAAGTGGTGCAGAGATTGCCGCAACTAATGCTTGTTCATCGAAGGTTTTAATTTTGCCTGCGTGCGCACCAAACACACCTAAGATTTCAGTGTTGTTCACACCGCCAAATTCTGAAGCAACGGCTTCTACTAATGTGCCTTCTTCATTGTTTGCTACTAAGATGATTTGTGCATCTAAGGTTTGCGCAATCGCGAAGTTTAAGCTGTTTGCAAAAGGCGCTTGAGCTGAAGGTTGAACACCTTTAACAACCACTAGATTTGCATTTAATGCTTGGAAATCAGCAACGATTTTTTCTAACAGCACGTCTTTTTGATTATTTGCGATGAATGCTTGAGCGGCTTTTACATCTTCTACTGCATTGAATATAACCGCATTTGTTGTTTTAGCGATTTGTAATGCTGATGCTAAATTGGCTTCTGTGCTAGTTGGAATAAGAATAACTGCTTTAGTCATTTTGATATACCTTTTAATAAATGAAAAAAACCTGCTGATTTTTCAGCAGGTTTGATGGAAGTTGATTAGCCCGCTAAACGTGCGGTATCTTGAGCGATGACTAACTCTTCATTAGTTGGAAGTACAATTGCTTTAAATGCAGAATCATCAGTAGTGATTACGCCATCTTTACCGAAGCGTGCCGCAAGATTGCGTTCGTTATCCACTTTAATACCAAATAATTTTAAGTGATTTAATGCTAATTCACGAACATGAGCGGAGTTTTCACCGATACCACCAGTAAATGCAATGGCATCTAAGTGATCATCACCTAATACCGCCATATAAGCACCGATGTATTTTGCTAAACGGTAACTATAGACGTCTAATGCACGTTTTGCTTCAGGCTTAGACAGATCGTCGTAGTTATCTTCTGCATAACGACAGTCACTGGTTACCTCAGTTAAACCTAAAAGACCGGATTTTTTCACTAAAGTCTCTTCAATTTGTTCCATTGACATACCTAAGTTTTTGTATAGGTAGAATACGATTGCAGGGTCGATATCACCACAACGAGTGCCCATGACTAAACCTTCTAACGGAGTTAAGCCCATTGATGTATCAATACATTTACCGTTACGAACAACAGAAACAGAACCACCATTACCCAAGTGACAAATAATCGTATTGACTTGGTCTGCAGGTTTACCGACATATTCAGCGACTTCACGAGAAACGAAGTAGTGGCTTGTACCGTGAGCACCATAGCGACGAACAGCGTGCTCTTTATAAAGTGAATATGGAAGCGCATATAAGAATGCTTCTTCAGGCATAGTTTGGTGGAAAGCAGTATCAAATACGGCAACGTTCTTATCTTTTAAATGTGGGAAGGTTTTAAAGGCTTCACGAATACCGATTAGGTGAGCAGGGTTGTGAAGTGGGGCAAATTGTGCTGCATCTTCAATACCTTTAACCACTTCATCTGTGATTACAACGGATTGAGTGTATTTTTCACCACCGTGAACGATACGGTGACCAATCGATGTGATTGAGTTTTTAAGCTCATCAGTCATAATGTTTGATGCAATGAAGTCAAGTGCTTCAGTATGTGCTGCACCTGCACCTAAATCTGCGCTCCCTTTCTCACCGTTAAGTTTCCATTTAATGCGAGCTTCTGGAAGGAAAAATGCTTCAGCTAAACCAGATAATTTTTCTTCACCTGTTGCTGGATCAAGGATTGCAAATTTTAATGAAGAACTACCACAGTTAAGGATTAGAACAAGTTTTGACATAGGAACCCTATATTTGATTAAAGTTAATGAAAATCCACTCAGTTGAATGGACTGAAAAAATCGAACATAGGATACACTTTTTGGCAAATAAAATAAATTCGTCTATGCATAAAAATTCATCAGGTTATTAAATTTTTTGAAAATTTAAACTTTTTAGGTAAGGTGACAAAATAATATAAAGTGGGGTATGATAAGTGCGGTTATTTTAACGAGCATTTTTATGGCATTTTTTTCCATTTTAAAACAGGGACAAGTTTATCTTAATACTTGGCCGCAGGAGGCTAAGTTAGGCATGATTTTCCCTGAAAACCGTATTATGAAAGCCACGAGTTTTGCACAAAAATTCATGCCCTTTGTTGCTGTATTTGCAGTGGTGTGGCAACAGATTTATGCAAAAAATGATTTGATGGCCTTTTCTATTGCAATTTTGACCTCACTTTTTGCCTTGCTTATTCCTTTTCAAGGTCTTTATTGGCTTGGTAAGCGTGCGAATTCGCCATTAGAAAATCAAAGTGCAGTATGGTTTTATGATATTTGCGAACGGTTAAAACAACTACATGAACCTTTGCCTTTTGTGCAAGATCAACCGACATACCAACATTTAGCAGAAGTCTTAAAGAAAGCTCAAAGCAAATTTGAACGAGCTTTTTGGCAGGAAATTTAGTTTACGCAAACGTTTTCTTTTCGGCTTTATTTTTGTAGAATACCTCGGTCGTTTTAAACGGCCGTTTTTCATTGAGAGATTTTTTAATGATCGATTACATTATTATTGGCATTATCGCTTTTTCCATTCTTGTCAGTTTATTACGCGGTTTTGTACGCGAAGTGCTTTCACTCGGTAGCTGGGTTGTGGCATTTATAGTAGCAAGCCAGTTCTATCCTTATCTTGCAGCTTATCTTACGCAAATTGAATCAATGTATATTCGTAATGGAACCGCAATCGGGATTTTATTTATACTGACTTTAATCGTGGGCGCCATAGTAAATTATGTGATTAGTCAATTAGTAGATAAGACGGGTTTAAGTGGCACAGATCGTGTGTTAGGGGCGATTTTTGGTTTAGTGCGCGGTGCACTGATTGTCGCTGCGCTATTATTTTTCATGGATACCTTCACCAATTTTGAACAAACTGATTGGTGGAAAGAATCTCAATTAATACCGCACTTTGGTTTTATTATTGAATGGTTCTTTCAACAACTTCAGGCTAGTTCAAGTTTTTTAAATCCAACGCTTAATCAATAAGGAACACAAAATGTGTGGTATTGTCGGTATTGTTAGCCAAAGTCCGGTTAATGAATCTATTTATGCGGCATTGACGCTTTTGCAACATCGTGGGCAAGATGCTGCAGGCATAGTGACGGTTGACGATGAAAATCGTTTCCGCTTACGCAAAGCTAACGGTTTAGTGAGTGATGTTTTCCATCAAGAGCATATGTTACGGTTGCAAGGAAATGCTGGGTTGGGACATGTTCGCTATCCTACCGCAGGGAGTTCTAGCGTCTCAGAGGCGCAGCCTTTTTATGTGAATTCTCCCTATGGTGTCACTTTGGTGCATAACGGCAATTTAACCAACTCAGTCGAATTAAAAGAAAAAGTCTTTAAAACTGCCCGCCGCCATGTAAACACTAATTCAGATTCCGAACTTCTTCTAAATATTCTTGCAAATCACCTTGATCACATTCCTCAAGAGAAACTTGATCCAAAAGATATTTTTAATGCTGTTCGTCAAACTCACAACGATGTTCGTGGTGCTTATGCTTGTTTAGCGATGATTATTGGGCATGGTATGGTTGCGTTTCGTGATCCTTTTGGTATTCGTCCTTTGGTGTTGGGTAAACGCGAAGAAAATGGCAAAACTGATTATATGTTTGCCTCTGAAACAGTAGCCTTAGATATTGTGGGTTTTGACTTTGTTCGTGATATTGCCCCTGGTGAAGCCGTTTATGTCACTTTTGATGGCGAGCTTTATTCGCAACAATGTGCCGAAAGTGCGGTGCTAAATCCTTGTATTTTTGAGTATGTTTATTTTGCACGCCCAGATTCAACAATTGATGGCGTCTCTGTTTATGCTGCACGTGTTCACATGGGGGAAAAACTCGGACAAAAAATTGCAAAACAATGGGCGGATGAAATTGATAATATTGATGTGGTGATTCCCGTTCCTGAAACCTCCACAGATATTGCGTTACAAATAGCTCGTGTACTAGGGAAACCTTATCGCCAAGGATTTGTGAAAAATCGCTATGTTGGTCGTACGTTTATTATGCCAGGACAAGCACAGCGTATTAGTTCAGTTCGTCGCAAATTGAATACCATTAAAGCTGAATTTAAAGGTAAAAACATCTTATTGGTGGACGATTCTATCGTTCGCGGCACAACCTCTGAGCAAATTGTTGAAATGGCTCGCTCAGCTGGTGCGAAGAAAATTTACTTTGCCTCTGCTGCTCCAGAAATTCGTTATCCGAATGTATATGGTATTGATATGCCGAGTCGTGATGAACTGATCGCTTACGGTCGAGATGTTGATGAAATTGCGCATTTAATTGGTGTGGACAAATTAATTTTCCAAGATCTGACCGCACTTACCGAATCTGTTCAATTAGAAAATTCGGCTATTCGAGGGTTTGATTGTTCAGTATTTACAGGCAAGTATATTACAGGTGACATCACGCCAGAATATTTAGACAAAATCGCAAGTCAACGGAACGATAGTGCAAAGAAAAAACGTGAAAAACAAACATCTAATCTTGAAATTTATAATGAGCAATAAATGGCGATAAGGCGAGATATTTAATCTGATAAAAAATCACCGCATTAAAAAAGTGCGGTGATTTTTTTATTTGTTTTTTAGAATTTCTTCTAGATAGTTTTCGCAATTAGAATATTTAAATTGGAATCCCATGTTGAGTAATTTTTCAGGCACAACATTTTGGCTTTCGAGTAATAGATTCGCTCGTTCGCCAAGAATGAAATGTAATATCCATTTTGGAATGATTGCAAAGGCAGGACGTTTTAATATTCGAGCCAAAGTGCGGTTAAATTTATGTTGTTTTATGGGATTCGGGGCGGTGAAGTTAAATGAGCCTTGGCATTCTGAATGATCGAGTAAAAATAAAATGCCATTTACTATATCTTCCAAAGCAATCCAGGGGAAATATTGCTCTCCATTGCCCAGTTTGCCGCCAAGTCCCCATTTGTATAAAGGCAACATTTGAGCAAGGGCGCCTCCTTTCTTAGAAAAGACCATGCCTGTTCGAATCAAACAAACCCTCGCATTAGCTTGTCGCGCAATATCTTCCCAATCTTGGCATAATTGTGCGGTGAAGTTTTTTGCTGTTTTGCTTGTTTCGGTAATTTTTTGTTCGTCTTGATCGCCGTAAATTCCAGTCGCTGAACCCGAAATAAAAATAGGGTGTTGCTGATATTGATTAATGAATTCAACCAGTTGAGTGGTAAGGTTTAAACGACTTTCTCGTAAAATAGATTTTTGGTTTTTCGACCAAGCTTTATGAAAAATCGGCTCGCCAGCAAGATTGATGATGGCATCAAACTGTTCTTGTAAATCGAGTTCTGAAAGTACGGTAATAAATTTGATGTTTTTTTGCTTTGAGATAGTGGGCGGCCTACTTGAGCGCGTTAAGATCGTCACTTGTTCGTTGCGTAAGCAGAGTTGTTCAACAAGTGCTTTACCGATAAGTCCTGTGCCTCCAGTTAATAAAATGTTCATTACAATGCGTTTTCAAATAAACGTTGGACATTTTTGAGTAAATCGACAATTTTTGTGCCACGAGTTGGTGTGATAAAAATTGTGTCATCGCCTGCGATAGTGCCTAAGATGCCTTCTGATTTTCCGATTGAATCGAGCAAGCGAGCGATGAGTTGTGCCGCGCCTGGAGAAGTCTTAATGACAATTAACATATCATTGTAATCAACATCTAATACAAGATTTTTTAATGGGCTACTGGTATTAGGAACACTTAATTCACCCGGTAAGCAATAGACCATTTCCATTTTGGTATTACGGGTGCGAACCGCGCCAAATTTGGTGAGCATTCTGGAGATTTTTGATTGATTTATACCTGTAAAGCCTTGTTTTTTTAAGGCATCAACAATCTCACTTTGAGATCCAAAGCGTTCTTGATTGAGTAATTCTTTAAAAGCACGAGTTAAATTGTCAGTCATTTTTATTTTTCAATAGTCAAAAATTTGCATAAGAATTGCATAAAAATTCATTTTCAGCAACTTGAATGTGAATAAAAGCAAAGAGAAGGAAAAAATTACCTCAGAAATGTGAACTAGATCATAGAATGATATTTCTCTGTTTGTAATTGTGAGATGAAAATTTTAAAATCAGGTCATCTTAAATTAACTAACACATAAGGAGTATTTATGAAAGTTGCAGTATTAGGCGCCGCAGGCGGTATTGGTCAAGCATTAGCGTTATTACTAAAACTTCAGTTGCCTGCTGGTTCAGATTTAGCATTATATGATATCGCCCCTGTTACCCCAGGTGTTGCAGTGGATGTGAGCCATATTCCAACTGCAGTGAATGTGAAAGGTTTTTCTGGTGAAGATCCAACTCCAGCACTTGAAGGTGCGGATGTTGTATTAATTTCTGCTGGTGTTGCACGTAAACCTGGTATGGACCGCTCTGATTTATTCAATATTAATGCAGGCATTGTTCGTGGTTTAATTGAAAAAGTCGCGGTTACTTGCCCGAAAGCATGCGTTGGTATCATCACTAACCCAGTAAATACTACTGTTGCGATTGCGGCTGAAGTATTGAAAAAAGCAGGCGTTTACGACAAACGTAAATTATTTGGTGTGACAACTTTAGACGTGTTACGTTCTGAAACTTTTGTGGCTGAATTAAAAGGTTTAAATGTTTCTCGTACTAGCGTTCCTGTTATTGGTGGTCACTCAGGTGTGACTATTCTTCCATTACTTTCTCAGGTTCAATATGCTGAATGGAATGAAGATGAAATCGAACCATTAACAAAACGTATCCAAAATGCAGGTACAGAAGTGGTCAATGCAAAAGCGGGTGGTGGTTCTGCAACGCTTTCAATGGCGCAAGCTGCAGCGCGTTTCGCTCGTTCTTTAGTGAAAGGATTAAGTGGCGAGACAGTTGTTGAATGTACTTATGTTGAAGGTGATGGCAAATATGCTCGTTTCTTCTCTCAACCAGTTCGTTTAGGTAAAGAAGGTGTAGAAGAAATTTTACCAATTGGTCCATTAAGCAATTTTGAACAACAAGCTCTAGAAAATATGTTGCCGACTTTACGTGCAGATATTGAATTAGGTGAAAAATTTATTAATGGTTAATCATTAAAAAATAAGGGGAGCATTAGCTCCCTTTTTCATGTTTCGATAAAAAAGCCACCAAATGGTGGCTTTTGTTTATATCTTTATTATTTCTGACGCATTGCAGGGAATAAGATAACATCACGAATTGATGGTGCATTTGCATAAAGCATCGCTAGACGGTCGATACCTAAACCTTCGCCAGCTGTTGGTGGTAAGCCGTGTTCTAGCGCAACAACAAAGTCTTCATCTTTAAACATTGCTTCATCATCGCCCGCTTCTTTCGCAGCCACTTGTGCATCAAAACGTTCATTTTGATCTTCCGCGTCATTTAATTCTGAGAAACCATTACCGATTTCACGACCACCGATAAAGAGTTCAAAACGATCTGTTACATCAGGATTTTCATCATTACGACGTGCAAGTGGTGAAATTTCCGCAGGGTGAGCCATTAAGAATGTTGGTTGAATTAAGTGATGTTCAGCCACTTCTTCAAAAATTGCATTGACAATGCTACCTAAACCCCAAGATTTTTGTACTTCAATACCTAAGCGTTCCGCCGTGGCTTTTGCACGATCAAAGTCATATAAATCTTCTTTTATGATACCTTTGTCTGCACCGTATTTAATGGTTGCATCGTGTAACGTAATACGTTCGAATGGTTTACCAAAATCAAATTCGTATTCGCCGTATTTCACAATGGTAGTACCAAGAATATCAATCGCTAATTTACGAAGAAGTTCTTCGGTGTTATCCATTAAATCATGGTAGTCTGCATACGCTTGGTAGTATTCAAGCATAGTAAATTCTGGATTATGACGAACAGAAACTCCTTCATTACGGAAGTTACGGTTTAATTCAAATACTCGTTCAAAGCCACCCACTACTAAGCGTTTTAAATAAAGTTCAGGTGCGATACGTAAATACATATCCACATCTAATGCATTGTGATGGGTCACGAAAGGACGCGCAGATGCACCGCCAGGAATCACTTGTAACATTGGTGTTTCCACTTCCATAAAGCCTTTAGAAATGAAATATTCACGAATACCCGCGACAACTTTAGAACGAATAATAAAAGTGCGGCGAGATTCTTCGTTAGAAATTAAATCTAAATAACGTTGGCGATAACGAACTTCTTGGTCAGTTAAGCCATGGAATTTATCTGGTAATGGGCGAAGTGCTTTAGTTAAAAGTTGAACTTCAGTGGTTTTCACTGTGAGTTCATCGGTTTTTGTTTTAAATAAAGTGCCTTTAACGCCAACGATATCCCCTAAATCCCAAGTACCAACGTCATCTTTATAAATGCCTTCAGGCAAATTATCGCGTGCAACATAAAGCTGGATTTTACCGCTCATATCTTGAATGGTGATAAACGTCGCCTTACCCATTGCACGGCGAGTCATAATACGGCCTGCAACTTGTACTTCAATGCCTTTCTCTTTTAAGATTTCACCGTCTTCTGCATCATATTGATTGTGCAAATCTTGTGCGAGAGCATCACGACGAAACTTGTTTGGAAATGCATTACCTTTTGCACGTAATGCGGCTAATTTTTCACGACGAACGAGCATTTCGCCATTGAGATCTAATTCTTTAACTTCTTGTTCTGACATGTTGTTTACCTTTAATTTTAACTTTAAAAATACCTTTAAAAATAACCGCACTTTGGGGTTATTTCTTATGATGGGATAAGTAACGCGTCTTTACTTATCCAGCAAATCATGATTAAAGCCCAGCTTTTAAACTCGCTTCAATAAATCGATCTAAATCACCGTCTAATACGGCTTGCGTATTACGGTTTTCCACGCCAGTACGCAAATCTTTAATGCGTGAATCGTCTAATACATAAGAGCGAATTTGGCTTCCCCAACCAATGTCGGATTTATTATCTTCCATTGCTTGCTTATCTGCATTTTTCTTCTGTAATTCAAGCTCATACAATTTCGCTTTTAATTGTTTCATCGCTTGATCTTTATTTTTGTGCTGTGAACGATCGTTCTGACATTGCACAACAATACCACTTGGCATATGGGTAATTCGCACCGCACTTTCAGTTTTGTTTACGTGCTGTCCACCAGCTCCCGATGCACGATACACATCAATACGTAAATCAGCGGGATTGATTTCAATATCAATATCGTCATCAATTTCAGGATAGACAAATGCCGCGCTGAACGATGTGTGACGACGGTTATTGGAATCAAATGGACTTTTACGCACCAAACGATGAATACCAGTTTCTGTTCGTAACCAACCAAAAGCATATTCACCGCTCACTTTAATCGTTGCCGATTTCAACCCAGCTACATCACCGTCAGATACTTCCATCAGTTCTGTTTTAAAACCTTTGCTTTCAGCCCAACGGAGATACATACGGAGCAACATTTCTGTCCAATCTTGAGCTTCCGTACCGCCAGAACCAGCTTGTAAGTCCACATAGCAATCGCAAGCATCATGTTCGCCACTAAACATTCGACGGAACTCTAATTTTTCGAGTTGTTGTTCGAGTTCATCTAATTCAGCTATCGCTTCATTGAAGGTGTCTTCGTCTTCTGCTTCGATGGCAAGTTCCAATAATCCATCAACATCTTCTAAACCTTGTTCTAAATTTTTGATGGTATTTACAACTTGTTCTAAGGAAACGCGTTCTTTACCAAGCGCTTGGGCTTTATCTGGATCATTCCAAACATCTGGCTGTTCTAATTCCGCATTGACTTCTTCTAAACGCTCAACTTTGGCATCGAAGTCAAAGATACCCCCGAAGCACCAAAGTGCGGTCGGATAAGTCGGTGATTTTATTTTTTACAGGATTGATTTCAAACATAATAAATTCACTGTGTGATAAAGTGTGGAATTATATGCTATTTTCTGATTTTTGGATAGTTTGACCTTGCAGAAATTAGCAATCTCTCTATAATTTCAGACTTTCTTACTCAAGCTAATTTAGGAACAAAAAATGAAGAAAATTTTTATCGCACTTTTGTGCATGGCTGCGGCTAATGCAATGGCAAACGATGCCACGATTAAAAGCAAATTACAGTCTCTTGGCGCATCAAATATTGATGTGAAATCCTCGCCAATTTCAGGTATCAAAACTGCCGTCACAGATCAAGGCGTACTTTATGTGACGGAAGATGGAAAATATGCTTTCCAAGGTAAACTTTACGAACTCACAAATAATGGTCCTGTTGATGTGGCGGGTAAAATTTTAGTGGATAAACTTAATTCTTATAAAAATGAGATGATTGTTTATCCCGCTAAAAATGAAAAGCATGTTGTGACGGTATTTATGGATATTACTTGCCATTATTGCCATTTATTACATCAGCAATTAAAAGAATATAACGATCTTGGTATTACCGTGCGTTATTTAGCTTTCCCTCGTGCGGGCATGAATAACCAAACTGCAAAACAAATGGAAGCTATTTGGACGGCGAAAGATCCTGTTTTTGCTTTAAACGAAGCTGAAAAAGGCAATTTACCGAAAGAAGTTAAAACCCCAAATGTTGTGAAAAAGCATTATGAATTAGGCGCGCAATTTGGCGTAAATGGCACACCTAGTATTGTTACCTCAACTGGTGAGCTTATTGGCGGTTATTTAAAACCAGCTGATTTATTAAGCGCACTTGAAGAAACAACAAAATAATTCTAGCGATATTCATATTTATAAGGGCATATTTTGTATGCCCTTTGAATGTGATAAATTAAAACAAAATACACCGTGAAAAAAATTATCAAACGCCGTGAAATTCCAGTTGGAAATTCTGTTTCAAACCATCCGTTATTAGATCGCCTTTATCGCGCACGCCATATTCAAAACACTGAAGAATTAGACCGCACTTTAAAATCAATTCTGAATCCAAATCAGCTATATGGTATTGATCAAGCCGTAAATTTATTAGTGGAAGCTTACCAACAACAGCAAAAAATAGTGATTGTTGGGGATTTTGATGCTGATGGTGCAACTAGTACAGCATTGAGTGTGCTGGCTTTAAAACAACTTGGTTTTGCTGACGTGGATTATCTTGTACCAAATCGATTTGAACAAGGTTATGGTTTGAGTATTCCTATGGCTGAAATGGCGATTGAAAAGGGTGTACAGCTTTTAATGACGGTGGATAACGGCGTTTCATCTTTTGAAGGCGTTGCATTTTTGAAAGAGAAAGGTATCCGTGTTTTAGTGACGGATCACCATTTACCACCCGAAACTTTGCCGCCAGCCGATGCTATTGTTAACCCTAATTTAAGCCAGTGTGGTTTTCCTTCAAAATCCTTAGCGGGCGTTGGTGTTGCGTTTTATTTGATGTTAGCCGTACGAGCAAAATTTCGTGAGCTCGGTATTTTTACTGCAGAAACACAACCTAATTTTACTGATTTGCTCGATCTAGTAGCATTGGGTACTGTCGCAGATGTGGTGCCTTTAGATCAAAATAATCGTATCCTTGCTTATCAAGGCTTAATGCGGATTCGTGCACGGCGTTGCCGTCCAGGTATTGTTGCGTTGGCTGAAGTGGCTAACCGTAATGTTGAACAGTTTACTTCAAGTGATCTCGGTTTTTGTATCGGGCCTCGTTTAAATGCAGCAGGGCGCTTAGACAATATGTCGATTGGGGTAGAGCTTTTACTGGCGGACGATATGCTAAAAGCCAGAGAATTCGCTTTAGAGCTTGACCAACTTAACCAAACGCGTAAAGAAATTGAAGCAGGCATGAAACTTGAGGCGCTAGAAATTTGCCAAAATCTCACCGCACTTTTTAAAGAGTTACCTTCGGGGATTACACTTTATCAACCCGATTGGCATCAAGGTGTGTTGGGAATAGTATCCTCTCGGATTAAAGAGCAATATCACCGTCCAGTCATTGCCTTCGCGAAAGATGGTGAGGGAGTTTTGAAAGGTTCCGCGCGTTCTATTGAAGGCTTACATATGCGTGATGTTTTGGAGCGTATTCATTCGCAACATCCTAATATGATTTTAAAATTTGGTGGCCATGCGATGGCTGCAGGATTAAGCCTTCGAGAAGAACACTTTGACGATTTCCAACATATTTTTAATCAAACTGTTGCCGATTGGCTTGATGAAGAACATTTACAAGGTGTAATTTGGACCGATGGCGAATTAAATTCAAATGAATTTAATCTTGAAACGGCGGAATTGATAAAATCAGCAGGCCCTTGGGGACAAGCTTTCCCAGAGCCTTGTTTTGATGGTGAATTCAAAATTTTAGATCAGCGTGCAATTGGACAAAATCAAAATCATCTCAAAATGTTAGTGGAGCCAAAACAAGGTGGCCCTTTATTAGATGCGGTTGCGTTTAATATTGACACAAGATTATATCCCGATCTTTCAATTAAACAGGCAAGATTTGCATATAAATTGGATGTTAATGAGTTTCGTGGTAACCGAAATGTACAGCTTTTAGTAGAATATATTGAAGCGATTGATGAGTAATGTTTTGAAATTTTATGGATTATTCGTATTAGGCTTATTTGGGTTTACATCATCGGTTTTAGCTGAAGTAAATCAAAAAGAATTTTCTACTCAAAATCCACCGCACTTACCATCTTCTGATGTCATGCATTTTGAAGATGGGCGGGATTATTTTTCTTATCAAGAACCTATTGAACAAGCGCCTAGAGCAGACAAAAAAATACGTATTCAATTCTTTTTTGATTACGATTGCCGCGTATGTTCGTCAGCGCAAGATATTTTAGAGCTTTATAGTCAAATGCGTACAAATAAAGTTGCGTTGGAGCAATATCCTATTGCAACTGCGGATAGTCAGTTTAGCGCACGCGTTTTTTATACCTTGCAAGCACTAAGTGCGGGTGAATTATCTAATGTTTTATTATTTGAAACTTCAGAAAAATCCCGTTATGCAGAGTTGTCTGCGACAAATAAAATTCAACAATGGGCGGAAGAACAAGCTCTAGATAAACAGTTATTTATTCAGGCTGAAAATTCAGAAAGAGTAAAAGAGCAAATTCAAGATGCGATTGAATTGACGGAAGAATATGGTGTGTTTACCTATCCTTACGTTGTCATTGGGGGAAAATATGTACTCACGGCGAGCACCCTTTATAACGATGATTATAGCGTGGCGGTGTTAGATTTTTTGGTAAATAAAATAGAACAGGAACAAAAGTGATGAAAATCGGAATTGTTGGCGCAATGGCGCAAGAAGTAGAAATTTTAAAAAATTTAATGGCAGAGAGAACTGAAACTCGAGTAGCAAGTGCGGTCATTTTTGAAGGCAAAATTAATGGTAAAAATGTTGCATTATTGCAATCAGGTATTGGAAAAGTGGCTGCCGCAATTGGTACGACTGCATTGTTGCAATTAGCCAAGCCAGATTTTGTGATCAATACTGGTTCTGCGGGTGGGGTAGCAAAAGGCTTGAAAGTGGGGGATATTGTGATTTCTGATGAAACACGCTACCACGATGCGGATGTGACAGCTTTTGGCTATGAAAAAGGGCAGCTGCCCGCTAATCCCGCGGCATTTTTATCAGACCAAAAACTAGCTGACCTCGCTCAAGAAATTGCAGAAAAGCAAGGACAATCAGTAAAACGTGGTTTAATTTGCTCTGGCGATAGTTTTATTAATAGTGAAGACAAAATTGCACAAATAAAAGCTGACTTCCCGAATGTGACGGGGGTTGAAATGGAAGCCACAGCGATTGCACAAGTTTGCTATGCTTTTAATGTGCCTTTTGTAGTGGTTCGAGCAATTTCTGATGCAGGCAATGGTGAAGCAAGTATGTCTTTTGAAGAGTTCTTACCGTTGGCTGCAAAACAGTCTTCATCATTAGTATTAGGGATGATTGATAGACTGTAGTAATAATCTTTTAATCAGATAATAAATTTTACAATTAAATCATAAATATTATTTAAAAGGCATAGCTTATTAGCTATGCCTTTTTATATGAGCCAATTAGAATTTATAGTTCAAACTTAGAATATAAGTTCTTCCACGTGCAAAGTTATAAAGTACAGATTTATCTTTTCCTCCATCTTCACAAGTATTATTTTTACTACAAATTGAATCATTTAAGCTTGAATAATAGCGCTGTGAAGCAGCATCATTGCCTGAGTCTAAAGGATCAACATAACGTTTATCTAGTAGGTTTTGTACTTCAGCTTTGATAATTAAATCTTTAACAGGTTCATAACTTACATGCAAATCTAAAATAATCGGTTGTTTATTAATTTCCTCTGTTTTCTTGATTGCATAATAAGTTCGTTCATGGCTCGTATTTAATTCAAATTGAGAACCGTTAATATAATCTTCTTGAATGGTTGCTCGTTTACTTTTCCCATAGTAACGTGCTGCGATACCAAGAGTTAATTTTTGATCAAACCAGCGAGATCCAAGTTCTAATCTTCCATAATCTTTAGGTAGCATTGAGATACGGGATAGACCATAACCTTGTTTCAGAATATCCTCTTTTGACGCATTGTTAGGACGTGGACTAGCATCTGCATAATTGGTTGGTTGATTTGTTCGTTGGTATGCATAAGACAGATTTGCAAAGAAACGTCCCATGTCATAATTTACTTCTAATTCAACACCGCTCTTTTTCACAATTGGCTTATAATTTTGATGAGCAATGGTAAATCTAAATCCATTCTCAGAAGCCCAGTCAGGAACAATGCCATCTCTCCACCATACACCATATACATTATGAATATAATTTTTGATAAAACTACGATAGCCCACTAATTTTAAACCTAATACATCTTCTTTAGTGAAAACGCCTTTTTTATAGGTATTAAAACCAAGTTGATAAGTTTCAGCTCGCTCAGGTTTTAATCCCGTATTCACTCCAGCATCAGACACTTGAGAGAAAAACATCTCTTGAATATTCGGCATTCTGTGTGTTCGTGAATAAGTAAAAAATGGCATAAAATAATCACTCAGTTCTGCACTTAATGTAGCAGAATGATTGAATGCTTTTTTATGACCTGATTTATGCAAAATCGGCTCATTAATTTGTGTTGGTGTATTTTCGTAACCTACATACTCACCGTTAAATGCATAATGCGTAAAATTGACACTATAGTCTAAATGGTAAATTCCTTTAGAAAGTGCGGTATCAAAATATACTGTTTTAAATTTCTGCTTACCTGAAGGTTGTAAGATCACTGAACGTTGTGGCAGTAAATTACGACTACCTTTAAATCGTCCTAAATTACTGTAGTTACCTTGATCATGTGAAGCATCATTATAAAATAAACTTAATTCTTCTGGAAAACGGTTTTTACTGTATTCGTTAGTAAAATAGTTAAACCCTAATGTGGTTTTTAAATCGATTTCTTTTGGCAATAAGAAGGTATAGCTGTTATTAATATCAATGATATTTGCCACATTTTTTGTGATAAGTTTATCTGCAACTTGCCAACCAGCAAAAAAGCCACCCTTAGGATAAATGGTTTTGCCAATGTTATGTGCTGCCATTAAATTAAGATCAAGATAGTTGTTATTATTGAAGTTATAATTGACTTGGTAATTACGGTTTTCAATTTTGCGAGAACCAATTTTATTATCCAATGTGCGTAGTTGAGCTCCTAGAGTATGGTGATCATCTCCATATTCAAATTTTAACAAATGGCTACGTGAGCGAGATTGTAAGCTGCCTGGTTCAATAGGAGCGACACTATATTGATCTTTATTACGTTCAAATGATTTGTCAGTTTTTTCAATTCCATCATCACCTTTTTGGAGCTCTTCAATATCCTCAGGTTTTTTTCCTGCTCCTAATTGTTGTAGAATATTTTTTCTAGCTTGATTTTTATAAATATTTTTTACACTGGTCTCTGTTTCTTCAGGATCGTATATATTGGATTTTTCAATATGAGTAATACAATTTGAATCGGTCCATATTGTTTCTGTTTCTCCTGTTAAATCATTAGAGCTTGTCGTTTTTTCTGTACTTCCATGAAATGTTGGATTAGGTGCATTGCAAGACCAATGGTTTTTGTTTAAATCAGGTGTCCACTGTCCAGCTGAATTTAAAACATAACCTGCATTGTGGAAATAGGCTTCTTTTTCTTTAGCAAGAATATCTTGTCCTAGCGAAGACAATCGTTCTCCTCCACCGATACGATAATCTTGAGACACCTCACGTTGACTGTAACCATATACCACACCAACATAACCACCATTATCAAGCCATTTTCTGCCTGCAGCCATTGTCATAAAATTCGATTTAGTTGCATTGCTCCCCGTCATTCCTTTTACGATAAGCCCAAATGGTTTGTCATCAGTAATAACATCATTAACACCTAGCGTTCTAAAATTGGCACTACCAGATAAGGTATTTACGCCATTAGAACCTGAAAAGTTACTTTTATTGACATCGACACCAGCAATGAAGTTAGGATCAAGCGATGCACCGAATTGAGAATTACCACCTGATTGACCTGAATCCATTGAGGTGGAATAGAAGGTTTGTGTAACCCCATCGACCATTGTATTGACACGACCTAACCCATTTTCGCCACGAATATTCACAGAAACTACGCCAGAGCCTTTATCTTGTTGAGTAAAAGCACCAGGGATACTTCGAATAACTTGATCGATAGTTTGGGTTTCTTTAAAAATATGCTCTCGGGTGCTTTTTGCTTTCGCTTCCGTAAAAGGTTTTTTATCGTTGGCGACATTTTTTTCTACTACATCAATTTGATCTAATGTTTCTTCAGCTTTTGCATCAACGATAGAAACACTTAGGGTATTGATTAAGCAGAGTGTGATTAAATTTAATTTAATAACTTTCTTCATTATCATATCCTTTTTTATTGAGAAAGATTATCATTATTTCATTTTAACTAAAAAACTCAAGAGGTAATTTAATAAAATTAATGAAATAACAAAAAATAATGAAAAAAACTAATTTCAGATGAAGGTAGAAAAATGTCTTGATAGGGGAAAGAAAAAGGGGCATTTACCCCTTTCTGCATTATAGATCATCAATTATTAAATAGATTTTTGCTACGGGTCCATGGACACCAATCACTTTAATCAATTCAATATCCGCCGTTGAGCTTGGACCTGAGATAATATTGATACAAGATGGCATACGCTCGCCTTGTTGTGCTTTATCGTGTAATACCTTCGCCACTTGTGCAACACGTGGAAGTACTTGGCTTTTACGTACAACAACAATCGATTTTTCAGGTAATAAACTCACTGAACGTCCACGATCTGCGCTAGAGAATAAGACGATTCCGCCAGTTTCCGCCAAACCATATTCTGCATAAACCACACCAAGATTAGCTTTTTCAGAAAAACTAATATTATCTTGTGCCGTTTCTGGTGACCATGTATGACAAGTATATTTCGCTTCAAGCGCCGCAGGAATACCAAGCGCACTCAATCTTTCATCGGAATTAAGCACAACATCACCGCCACCATATTTTTCACAAAGAGCAAGTAAAGTTTGCACTGCATCAGACTCTTTACACACATTTACGTCCACCATCATGGTTTTAGCAGAATTGGTAAATTCATTCGCTAAATCAACCGCACTTAAATGGGTTAAACGCTCAGTAGGGTACGTATTGACAGGTGCTTCCATCGGTTCAGGTACGATAGCACGGGCTTTCCCCATTTTCGCCGCTAATTTATTAAGAAAATTTTCGCGATTTTGTAAATCCATGCTTATTACCCTCTCTCTCTATTATTAAACCATTGACGGAAGCTTTCGCCATCTGCTTGTGGTAAATCTCGTGCTTTTGTCCATTCACCCAATGCCCCAAATGTAATTGGTGCTTTCCCATTTTTGATCAGCTTACCCGCTAATTTCGCACCGATATTCACACCTGTTTTCCATAGCGTTGGGTTAGCATTGGCTGTGGTGAAACCAAAAATAGATAAACGTTCCATCGCAGGAGTTTTACCTAACTCTACCATTTTCTCACGGTGTTTTAAGATTAACTGTGCTAATGGAATACGCACCGGGCAGACAGAATTACACGCGTTACATAATGAACAAGCATACGGCAATTCTTTGAATTCATCATAGCCACCTAGTAATGGAGAAATTACTGCACCAATTGGACCTGGGTAAATAGAACCATACCCATGACCACCGATTTGACGATATGCCGGACAAGTATTCAAACAAGCACCGCAGCGGATACAACGTAAAACTTCTTGGAATTCAGACGCTAAAATATCTGAACGGCCATTATCCACAATAACCAAATGGAATTCTTCAGGACCGTCAGTTTCACCAGTAAGACGAGGACCAGTTAACCAAGTGTTATAACCAGTTAATTTTGCACCTACCGCACTACGAGCAAGCATCGTAATTAACACATCCACCTCTTGGAAAGTTGGCGCTAAACGCTCCATTCCCATCACGGCAATATGTGTTTTTGGTAAGGTCGTCGCTAAACGTAAGTTACCTTCGTTTGTCACCAAACAAACTGAGCCGGTTTCCGCTACAGCAAAGTTACAACCACTGATACCGATATCAGCCTCTAAAAAATCTTGACGAATTTTTTCACGTACGAAACGCGTCATATCTTCAGGCGTTTCCTCACCTTCATAGCCGAGTTTTTCAGATAAATCTTTGCGGATTTGGTGACGATCTTTGTGAATTGCAGGCACAACGATATGGGATGGTTTATCACCTGAAATTTGTAATAGATATTCACCCAAATCGGTTTCGATCACTTGCATGCCCTCTTTTTCAAGCACTTCGTTTAAACCGATTTCTTCAGTCACCATGGATTTGGATTTTACGATTTTCTTCGCATTTTTCTCTAATGCAACTTTGCGAATATAAGCACTCGCTTCTTCGGCCGTTTCAGCAAAATACACTTTACCGCCATTTTCCATCACTTTTTCGCTCAATTGATACAAATAAGCATCTAAATTAGCTAAAACATGGTTACGAATCTGTTTAGATAAATCACGCCATTCTTCCCAATGACCTAATTCGTCCACCATTTTTTGACGGTTAGCCCCAATAGTTTCTTGGGCTTTCACTACCGCTTTACGCATGATAGTGTTGTGCACTTCATGATCGACACGCGCTTTAAAAGGAAGATTACTGGTTTTTAATGACATCTTATTTCTCCCCTTGCATTAATACTTCCGCAATATGCATCACTTTAATCTTGCTGCCTTCGCGTTGTAAACGACCACCAATATTTAATAAACAACTTACATCTGCACCGATTAAATATTGTGGTTCAACCTCTTCAATATGCTCAACCTTTTCTTTCACCATTTCGCCAGAAATCTCTGCCATTTTCACAGAGAAAGTCCCACCGAAGCCACAGCAGGTTTGTTGATTATGAATAGGAAGTAGTTCTAATCCTTTCACATTTTTTAACAGTGCGATAGGTTCATTTACGATGCCCAGTTTACGTGTAAGACTACAAGAAGGGTGATAAACCGCTTTACCTGGCAAATAGGCACCAATATCAGTTATTCCAAGTTTATTCACGATAAAATCGGTTAAATCACAGAAACGTGAAGCTACTTTTTGGGCTCGTTTAGCCCAGTCTAATTCCCCTGCGTTAGTGAAGTAGTTGGGATAATTTTTGATCGCATAAACACAAGAACCGGCAGGTGCTACGATTGGGTAATCATTTACTTCAAAGGTTTCGACTAAGTTTTTCATGCCAGGGATAGCTTGTTTTGTATAGCCACTATTTAATGCAGGCTGCCCACAACAACCTTGTTTTTCAAGGAAAGTAACATTGCAACCAAGTTTCTCAAGCAGTAAAACGGTGTTTTTGGCCACATCACTTTTTACTACGTCTGCAATGCAGGTTACGTAGAAATTTACGTTCATTTTTAATCACTCCAATAAGAGAAAAGTAATAAATGACCGCAAAAGTGCGGTCATTTTTCCAAGTAAATTTATAGATTATAAAGTAAAGGTACTAAGTAAAGCGCACAGAGTGCCGCAATAATACCGTAAATCATCATAGGGATAATGGTTTTCTTAATAATGGTACCTTCTTGGTTAGAAATATTTAATACTGAACTGACAGCAACGATATTATTAATACATACCATATTTCCCATTGCGCCTCCAACAGATTGTAAAGCTAGGACTAGCGCTACTGAAATTCCTGTTGTTTCCGCTGTAGAAAGTTGAACACTACCAAATGTTAGGTTAGATACGGTGTTTGATCCAGAGAAGAATGCCCCTATAGCCCCTAAGAAAGAGGAGAAAATTGTCCAGTTACTGCCGGATATTTCTGCAAAGGTGCGACCAATAATTTTCACCATGGAGTGTTCACCTCCGACTAACATTAAGTTCACCATAACCAAGGCTCCCACTAAGGCTATAAATGGATTTTTTGATTGTTGTAAACTTGAAGTAAAAACGTTTTTAACATTGCTAATTGAGACGTTAAATATAGGAATTGCAATTAAAACTGTAATTACAAATGGAATTAACGCTGGTACGTAAAGCAATTTGTAGCTTGATGATACATCAGAACCAAAAATATCTTTTAAGGTAAAGATTAATCCTTTACTAATTTCAAATGTACCTAATGATCCTAGGGTTGTTGAGAACCACATTGTAGCGTCATTCATCATTGCTTTGAAAGGTAATTGATGGATACGTGTAATGATTAGGAATGCAATCAATAAACCTGTTGGGAATAATGCTTTCATTACTTGCTTAGTTGTTACCGCATTATTATCCAGACTATTTTCTACTTTTGTTAAGCCAATATTGCGATTTGCAGCCCATACAGAAATAAATAAACCAATTGCTCCGCCTACTAATGATGGAAATTCATCATTAACTTGGGCAAGTAAGAAATAAGGAATGACACAGGCAAAGACACTGATATAGATAAATAGAATATTTTTACGAATATCGTTCCAACTTACTAAGACTCGTAATGCTAATAATGGAATAATAAATGCGGCAATAGAATGGATAAATGCTGTAATAGAACCAATTTCCAAAATTATATCTTCTGATAGTTTTAGTGGACCGAAACCAAACCATGTAGGCGTTCCCACAGCCCCAAAAGAGACTGGGACGGAGTTCATGATTAGTGCCAACATGGCGACTTTTAATGGATGAAAACCTAGCCCGACTAAAATAGGTGCCGCAATGGCTGCAGGTGTACCAAAACCACTTGCTCCTTCAATCATAAAAGCAAATGCCCAACCGATAATCATTAATTGAGCTACAGGATTGGGATTAATATTCCCTAGCCATTTACGCATGGTATCTGTCGCACCTGAAATTTCTGAAAAGCGATTAAATAAGATCGCGCCAAAAATAACTGTGATTGGAGTTTGTACAGCAATAATAGCGGAAACAACATTGGCACTAATTGTGACAATATCGGTATTAAAGTGAAGAAGATGGACACCCATTACTAATGTTGCAATCCAAGGTAATGCGACATAAGAAGGCAAGGCATTTCGTTTTACCATTAGATAAATCAGCAAAACAATAGGAAAAATACTCAGAACAAAAGACATCAGAAAATATCCTTAAATTTATAATAAAAAAGACTCGTGCATTGTATGGATTTAGGCATAGAAGAATATACCTCTTTTGGGAAAATGTGATCAATATCTCATAAAAAATTAACATTTTATTTTCATTTTTTACATTTTTATTACCAATCTTCTCTGATTAAAATCTTAATAGACTAAAATGGAATATGATGTGGGGATTAATTATTAGATGGGGAGATAAAAGATTTATAGAATCAAATACACATTATATAAAAATATAAGGAAATATATGTTTAACATTATAAGAAAAGTCTTGCTAGGTGTTTTTTGTTTTATTTATTCAGCAATATCCTTTGCAGAAGGAAATAGTACGTTACAAGTGGGGATTGATTTAACTTATGCGCCTTATGCTTATTTAGAAAGAGGAAAAGCCTCTGGTTTTGATCCGGATTTAATGGAGTTAATTGGTAAAAAATTAGATAAGAAGGTTGAATTCAAAGATACACGTATTGAGAATATCATTATTGGCTTGAATGCAGGACATTATAATTTGGTGGCTTCTGCATTATATGTGAATGCACAACGTGCCAAACAGGTAGATTTTTTACCTTATTTGCAAACTGGTGGTGTGCTTGTTGTCCGTGGTAATGATAGGTTCTTACCACAAAGATTAGAAGATTTATGTGGCAAAAGTATTTCATCTATGAAAGGTGCAGCCTGGATACAAACTATGAATAGAGTCTCACAAGAATATTGTTTGCCAAATAATCTTAAACCTCTTGTTGTTAAGGAATATCCTAGTGCCCCAGAAGCTGCTCAAGCTTTATTATCTGGCGGAGTAGATGTGCAATATGAAGATGCTGCTGTTGCTCAAATGGTAATTAATCAATTAGGTTCTAAATTAAAAATAACCAATAAAGAACAACTTTATCCAGTATTAATTGGTTTAGCCTTTAATAAAGATGATGTGAAAGGAAAAGCAGAAATTGCCCAGACCCTTAAAGACATCTTAGCTGACGGTTCTTATAAACAGCTCTTGAAAAGATATAACTTAGAATTTCCCAAAAATGAATTATTAAAAGCTAATGGTCTAGAAAATGCCATTGAACAAGCTATCGTGTCCAATTCAGACGAAGAAAGTGAAGCAGTTTCTGAACAAGGGTTTAATTGGAAGTATCTTGGTAGCCTATTTTTTAATACCGATTTCTGGAAAGCCGTTTTAACGGTTTTAGAACTCAGTACATTAACTTGGATATTGGCTATTCTATGGGGATTTCTTCTAGCATTAGGTTCTCAATCCACTAATAAAGTTTTTAATCAATGTAGTAAAACCTATATTTGGTTATTCCGTAGCTTACCATTATTAGTGCTTCTGATTTTCATCTATAACGTTCCGCAATTTTGGCCAGCAAGTTCTGTTGTTTTATCTAACTCATTTATTGCAGGTCTAATTGCTATGGTGCTAAGTGAATCGGCTTATATTGCAGAAATTCACCGTAGTGCATTATCAGCGATTCCAAAGGGTCAATATGAAGCAGGAAAAGCCTTAGGTATACGCTTCTGGGGAATTCAACAATTAATTGTGATTCCACAGGCCTTAAAAGTAGCTTTACCGCCGTTGACAAACCAATATATCACTATTGTTAAATTAACGTCTTTGGTTTCAGTAATTTCATTAACTGAAATTTTACTAGTAGGACAGCAGCTTTATACGCGTAATTTCTTAGTGCTAGAAACCTTATTAGCTGTTGCATTTTATTACATTATAATTGTGACATTACTTACTTGGATACTAAAAAAATTTGAAAATAAATTAGATATTTCATTACGTAAAGAGCAGGAAGTTTCTGACATTAATGTGAATGAAGAAGAACTTTCATCTTATTCTATTCTTAAACTAGAAAAACCAAATAATGAAGATGTATTAAACGTTAGAGGATTGAGTAAATCATTCAATCAAATTGAAGTCTTAAAAGATATTAATTTTTCCTTAAAATGGGGGGAGGTATTGTCAATTATTGGTTATTCTGGTTCTGGTAAAACAACTTTAATCCGAAGTATTAATGGGTTGGAAACTATTGATCAAGGTAAGGTTTATTTGGAAGGGGAAGTGTTTATTAATGGGAAACATTTTGTATCAAATGCTCAAAATAAAATTGTGAATTTAGGAATGGTATTCCAAAGCTATAACTTATTTCCGCATAAAACAGTGTTGGAAAATCTTTTATTAGCACCAGAATATCACGGTAAACCCGAACAGGAAACATATTTATTAGCCTTAGCAATGTTGGATAAAGTGGGATTACTTTCGCATGCAAATAAATACCCTCATCAATTATCAGGAGGGCAGCAACAACGTGTTGCCATAGCTAGAGCTCTAGTTATGAAACCCAAAATTATGCTCTTTGATGAACCAACATCGGCACTTGATCCTGAATTAGTTAGTGATGTTTTATTGGTGATGGAAGGGCTTGCTAAAGAAGGTATGACGATGATTATTGTGACCCATGAAATGCAGTTTGCGTTAAAAATTTCTGACAAAATTGCCTTTATGGATTCTGGTGAAATTGTGTTTTTACAAACACCAGGTGAATTAAGAAAAAATGATGATCCGCGTATACGTCGCTTTATAAATAACGAAATTTTATTAAATGATTTTAGTATTTAAGGAGTAATAATATGTCACAAGATTTTTCTGAATTTGTTGAAATTGGTATTTTGCAACAACGTAAAATTGAAGCAGAAATAGTTAAACCAATCTACGAAATTATGAAACGTGAATTTGGTTTGGAAAAGGCTAAGACTATTATTGAAGAAGCAGTCGCGAATGCTGCTTTAGAGGCTGGAAAAGAATATGCAAAACGAGAACCAAATGGTACAAGCGTAGAAAGCTTTGTTGCATTGCAATATTTATGGGAAAAAGATGATGCCTTGCGTATTGAGGTGCTTGATAACACACATGAAAAATATAGCTATAACGTACATCGTTGCCGATATGCGGAAATGTACAAAGAAATGGGATTAGAGGAAATTGGTTTTCTCCTTTCTTGTAATCGCGATAGTAAATTTATTGAAGGTTATGCTCCCAATATTAAATTAACTCGTCCGCATACAGTGATGAATGGTGATGGTTTCTGTGATTTTAGATACCAACTTAAACTTAAAATTGATGAGAATCAATCATGAGAAAAATTAATAATGAACGATTATTAAAGTTACTAGATGATTTTGCTCAATTTGGTAAAACAGAAAATAATGGGGTGACTCGACTTGCTTTGTCTAATGAAGATAAGTTAGCGAGAGATTATTTCATTCAGTTAGCAAGGCAAGCTGATTTTTCTGTTAAAGTTGATCCTATTGGTAATATTTTTGTTAGAAGAGAAGGAAAATATCCTAAGCTATCCCCTATTTTGGTTGGTTCTCATGGAGATTCTCAACCTTTAGGAGGTCGATATGATGGTATTTATGGAGTATTAGCAGGCTTAGAAGCACTATTGTCATTAAATGATTATCAGATTGAAACTGAACGACCTATTGATCTTGTAATGTGGACTAATGAGGAAGGTTCTCGTTTTTCTCCAGCCATGATGGGGTCCGCAGTATTTACTGGTAAATTATCTATTGAAGAAGCATTCAGGAAACAAGATAAAAATGGAATAACTGTTGAGTCTGAACTAGAAAGAATTGGTTATTTAGGAAAAGATGATTTTTTAAATTATAGACCATATGCTGCACTTGAAATTCATATAGAACAAGGGCCTATTCTTGAAAGAAATCATACAGATATTGGGGTCGTAAGTGGTGCCTTAGGGCAAAATTGGTATCAGATTCAATTAGATGGTCTGGCTTCTCATGCTGGAACGACGCCAATGAATATGCGCAAAGATGCTGGTATAGGTATGGCGGAAGCAATGATGGAATTTAATAAGTTGGGTATGAAAGAAATAAAACATCAAGGACGAGTGACGATAGGTTCAATTCAACTTACTCCAAATTCTCCTAACGTTATTCCAGGGCGAGCAAATTTTACATTAGAAATTCGCCATCCTGATCAACAAGCATTAAATCGTTTGGATAAAGAGATTTATAAAATTGTAAATAATATATCGAATAAATACCAGTTAGATGCTCAGATTAAACAAGTAGTCAATCTTCCTCCATTGGTATTTAATTCTGATTTACTCAGAATTATTCGACAAATAGCTGATAAATTGGGTTATAGTCGAGAAGATATTGTTTCTGGTGCTGGTCATGATTCTTGTCATTTGAATAATGAAATGCCAACAGCGATGATATTTATTCCATGTATAGATGGATTAAGTCATAACGAGCAGGAAAATATTACAGATGAATGGTGTGAAAAAGGGGGAAATATTTTATTTAATATGCTATTAAAATTAGCGAGTTAACCAAATTCTCTCTATAATATACAAAATTTTTATAGAGAGATTTGTTACATGGGAACGATTATTACCGTTGATGGGCCTAGCGGTGCTGGGAAAGGTACGCTTTGTTACGCTTTGGCTGAAAAGCTAGGTTATGCGTTGTTGGATAGTGGAGCGATTTATCGCGTTACAGCATTAGCTGCATTACAACGTAAAACTGATTTAACAAATGAGTCGGCGCTAGCTGAATTAGCTCGTCACTTAAATATTCAATTCATTCCTCAAAATGGCGAGGTGAATATTTTGCTTGCTGGAATGAATGTAAGCCATTTAATTCGCACTCAAGAAGTCGCTGATGCTGCATCTAAAATAGCCGTGTTTCCAGAAGTGCGGTCAGCTTTGCTACAACTTCAGCAAGATTTTGCGAAAAATGATGGATTAATTGCTGATGGTAGAGATATGGGTACTGTGGTATTCCCAAATGCTCAAGTGAAGTTATTTTTAGATGCGAGTGCTGAAGAACGTGCAAAAAGACGTTATAAACAGTTGCAAAATAAAGGAATAAATGGTAACTTTGAGCAGATTTTAGCCGAGATAAAAGAGCGTGATTTTCGTGATAGAAATCGAGAGGTTGCGCCTCTAAAACCGGCTGATGATGCTCTGTTATTGGATAGCACAACGTTGAGTATTGGTGAAGTTATTGATCGGGCGTTAGCTTATATTCAAGAAAAGGTGTCAGTTTCGATTTAACTGTTTGTTCAAGGAAGAATAAACATTTATCCTCAACCCCGCATTTTATGGATTTTAATGTGGATGTTATTAACTTAAATTAAGAAGATTATTTATATGTCAGAATCTTTTGCTCAACTTTTTGAAGAATCATTAAAAGGCCTTGAAACTCGTCAAGGTTCAATCGTTAGCGGTACTGTAGTAGCTATCCAAAAAGGCTTTGTGCTTGTTGATGCAGGTTTAAAATCTGAGTCTGCAATCCCAGTTGCTGAATTCTTAAATGCACAAGGCGAACTTGAAATCCAAGTTGGCGATACTGTAAATGTTGCATTAGATGCAGTTGAAGATGGTTTCGGTGAAACTAAACTTTCTCGTGAGAAAGCTGTTCGTCACGAATCTTGGATTGAATTAGAAAAAGCTTACGAAGAAAAAGCGACCGTTATCGGTTTAATCAACGGCAAGGTGAAGGGTGGCTTCACAGTTGAGTTAAACGGTGTTCGTGCATTCTTACCAGGTTCTCTAGTTGATACTCGTCCAGCGCGTGAAGCAGATCACTTACTTGGTAAAGAATTAGAATTCAAAGTAATCAAATTAGATCAAAAACGTAACAACGTTGTTGTTTCTCGTCGTGCAGTGATTGAATCTGAAAACAGCCAAGAACGTGAACAAGTATTAGAAAATCTTGTTGAAGGTTCAGAAGTTAAAGGTATCGTTAAAAACTTAACTGAGTACGGTGCATTCGTTGATCTTGGTGGTGTTGACGGTTTATTACATATCACCGATATGGCTTGGAAACGCGTTAAACACCCAAGCGAAATCGTGAATGTTGGTGATGAAGTTACTGTTAAAGTATTAAAATTTGATAAAGATCGTACTCGTGTATCTTTAGGCTTAAAACAATTAGGCCAAGATCCATGGGCTGCAATTGCTGAAAATCACCCAGTAAACAGCAAATTAACTGGTAAAGTAACTAACTTAACAGACTATGGTTGTTTCGTTGAGATCTTAGATGGCGTTGAAGGTTTAGTTCACGTTTCTGAGATGGATTGGACTAACAAAAATATCCACCCATCTAAAGTTGTTAGCTTAGGCGATACTGTAGAAGTAATGGTATTAGAAATTGATGAAGAACGTCGTCGTATTTCTTTAGGCTTAAAACAATGTAAAGCTAACCCATGGACTCAATTTGCTGAAACTCACAATAAAGGCGATAAAGTAACTGGTAAAATCAAGTCTATCACTGATTTCGGTATCTTCATCGGTCTTGAAGGTGGTATCGATGGTTTAGTTCACTTATCTGATATTTCTTGGAATGTATCAGGTGAAGAAGCCGTTCGTAACTACAAAAAAGGTGACGAAGTTTCTGCAGTAGTATTAGCAGTTGATGCAGTGAAAGAGCGTATTTCTTTAGGTATCAAACAACTTGAAGAAGATCCATTCAATAACTTCGTAGCAATCAACAAAAAAGGTGCTGTAGTATCTGTAACTGTAGTTGAAGCAGATGCAAAAGGTGCTAAAGTTGAATTAGCGGGCGGCGTTGAAGGTTATATCCGCGCAGCTGATTTAACAAATGAAGTTACTGCAGGTGATGTAGTTGAAGCGAAATACACTGGGGTGGATCGTAAATCTCGTATCGTTCACTTATCAGTGAAAGCAAAAGATCAAGCTGAAGAAGCTGCAGCAGTTGCAAATGTGAATAACAAACAAGAAGAAGTTGCTATTCCAAACGCAATGGCTGAAGCATTTAAAGCAGCTAAAGGTGAATAATTAATTCACATAATAAGGCTGGGCTCATGTCCAGCCTTATTTGTTAGGGCTTATTGCTAATGTATTGAAATAATGTATTAGCAATAGATCTTAATTTGAATAATATGAGGGGAGAAAAGACGATGACTAAATCAGAACTTATCGAAAAATTATCAGAAAAGCATCCAATGTTACCTCTGAAAATGGTTGAAAATATTGTAAAAGATATTCTTGAGTTTATGTCTCAGTCTCTCGAAAATGGTGATCGTATTGAAGTTCGTGGGTTTGGTAGTTTTTCGTTACATTATCGTCAGCCTCGTTTAGGGCGTAATCCTAAAACAGGTGATTCAGTAAAATTAGATGAGAAATCAGTGCCACATTTCAAGGCGGGTAAAGAATTAAAAGAACGAGTAAATTGTTTATAGTTCATTAGTACAAACGGCGCGTAAGTGTCGTTTTTTATTAGAAAGTTTGGCATAATAGTGGCGTAATTTGAGAGGGGAATTATGATTAAGTATATTTTAGGTTTTGTGATTGTTATTGCTATTGTACTTGTTGCGATTACTGTTGGAGCCAATAACGATCAAATAATAACCTTTAACTATATTGTGGCAGAAAGCCAGCTCCAACTTTCTACACTTGTCGCGATTTTATTTGGTTTTGGGTTAATTCTTGGTTGGTTAATTAGTGGATTTTTCTATTTAAAATTAAAATTCAAGAATATGGTTTTAGCGCGCCAAGTTAAACGTCAAACATTACAACTTCATGAATTAACGACTACCCGCGATAAGGCTGTCTAATGCTGGAATTACTCTTTCTACTATTGCCCATCGCTGCAGCCTATGGTTGGTACATGGGGCAGCGTAGTGTAAAGAAAGATCAAGATGACATTAGTAATAAACTCTCCCGAGATTATGTTACGGGGGTAAACTTCTTACTTTCCAATCAAACCGATAAAGCTGTAGATTTGTTTTTGGACATGCTTCAGAAGCAAGAAACCGAAAATGAAATCGAAAGTCACTCCCAATTTGAAGCGGAGCTTACACTTGGCAATCTATTCCGTTCTAGAGGCGAAGTTGATCGTGCTCTTCGCATTCATCAGGCTTTAGATCGTAGCCCAAATTATACTTTTGAACAAAAACTGCTCGCTAAGCAGCAGCTTGCTCGAGATTTTATGACGGTTGGTTTTTTTGACCGAGCTGAAAGTCTTTATATTTTACTAGTGGATGAACCTGAATTTGCAGAAAATGCTTTGCAGCAACTTTTAGTGATTTATCAAAAAACTAAAGAATGGAAAAAAGCGGTTAATATTGCTGAAAAACTCGCAAAAATCAAACCACAAGAGAATAATATTGAACTTGCGCAATGTTATTGTGAATGTTCACAAAGTTTAGAGCCTGAAAATGAGGTTGAAAAACGCAGTATTTTACAAAAAGCCTTGTTGGTTTCTCCTACTTGTGTTCGCGCTTCTTTATTACTCGCAAATTTAGAAATGCTTGAAGGTCAATATCAACAAGCAGCAAAAATATTAGAAAATGTTTTGGAGCAAAATCCAGCTTATACTGGTGAAATTTTATCACCTTTAAAACATTGTTATGAAGAATTAAATCAGTTAGATAACTTTGAGTTATTCTTAATCCGTGCTGGCCAAATTACTAATAATGATGAGGTAGAGTTAGCCCTAGTTAAATTAATTGAAGAAAAAGATGGAAAACCTGCTGCTCAAGCTAAGCTTTATCAGCAACTCACGAAAAAGCCAAGTACTTTAATTTTCCATCGTTTTATGCAGTATCAAATTGATGAGGCAGAAGACGGACGTGGAAAAGAAAGTCTAATTTTATTACATAAAATGGTGGGGGAACGAATTAAGCAAACTTCAGCTTATCGTTGTACAAATTGTGGTTATCAAATCCACAAGTTGTTATGGAATTGCCCATCTTGCCGTCAATGGGAATGTATTAAACCAGTTTCAAGTCAAGAACATAATTAATTGATACTCAGTGAGGTAACATTATGACAAGCAAAATTATTGTGGCATTGGATTATGAGAAAGAATCAGATGCTCTTGCTTTAGTTGATCAAATTGATCCGAATTTGTGTCGATTAAAAGTGGGTAAAGAAATGTTTACTACACTTGGTATGAATTTTGTAAAACAATTACATCAACGTCATTTTGATGTTTTCTTAGATCTTAAATATCATGACATTCCAAATACGGTAGCAAGAGCGGTCCGATCCGCCGCTGATTTGGGGGTATGGATGGTCGATTTGCACGCAAGCGGTGGGCTACGAATGATGGAAGAAGCTAAGAGAATTCTTGAACCTTATGGGAAAGATGCGCCATTGCTTATTGCTGTGACGGTATTAACTAGTATGGAAGATTTGGATTTATTACAAATTGGGATTAATGCATCGCCAATGGAACAAGTTTTACGATTAGCTCATTTAACCCAACGCGCAGGTTTGGATGGAGTGGTTTGTTCTCCGCAAGAGGTTGAAATTTTACGTAACGCTTGTGGAGAAGAGTTTAAATTGGTGACCCCAGGTATTCGTCCAACTGGGGCTGATTTTGGTGATCAGAGACGAGTGATGACTCCTACTGCTGCGATTCGTGCTGGTTCAGATTATTTAGTAATAGGGCGTCCTATTACTAAAGCTGATAATCCAGTAGAGGTTCTTCGTTCTATTAACGCGTCTATTAGGTAAGAATGATGTCAGATTCTGTTTTAGTGTATTCAACTGATGTGGGGCGAATTAAAGAGGAAAGGGCTTCTGTAGTTCGTCCAAAAGGAGACGGTGTTGTACGTATCCAAAAACAAACGAGTGGTAGGAAAGGTGCAGGCGTATCGGTTATAACTGGTTTAGATTTATCTAATGAGGAATTGAAAAAATTAGCTGCTGAATTAAAAAAACGTTGTGGATGTGGTGGTTCAGTTAAAAATGGAATGATTGAGATTCAAGGTGAAAAGCGTGATTTGCTCAAGCAATTTTTAGAGCAAAAAGGGTTTACCGTTAAATTATCAGGTGGATGATTAAAAAGGCGCATTAGCGCCTTTTTTGTTAAAGATTTAAAATTTCTTTAACGAAAGGAATCGTAAGATTTCGTTGTGCTTGCAACGAGGCTTTATCTAGTAGATCAAGTGCTTCAAATAATGTGTGCATGTCTCGTGCTAGTCGTGTAAGTAAAAAATTAGCCGTCTCATCGGGTAATTGAATTCCTCGTTGATAAGCGTTATGTTGTAGCACACTAATTTTTTGCTCGTCAGTTAGGGAATTTAATTGATAAATTTCACCCCAAGTCAAGCGGGAGTTCAAATCAGGCAATTTTACAGAAAGTGCAGAAGGCGATTTATCTGAACTAATAAGCAAAAGCGTTTTTCCGCTTGCTTTAATTCGATTGAATAGATCAAAAATAGCTAATTCCCATTCGTCATTTCCGATCACACTTTGTACATCATCTAGACATACTAATTCTTGCTGTTCTAGATTTTCAAGAACTGCGGTAGAAAAATATTGAGATTTGCTGAGCGGTACATAAATAGCAGTACGTTGATTGATTAAATATTCGTTACTGAATGCTCTAAGAAGGTGAGTTTTTCCAGAACCTTTATTTCCCCAAATATAGAAAAACTGTTGTTTTAACTCAGATGAATTTTTGCGTAAAGAATCGAGCAATAAAAGATTATTATCGCCGTAAAAGTTTGCTAATGTGGCATCATCAATTTGATGAATGGGTAAGGGAAGCTGCTTATTCAAATATTTATGTATTACAGATTATAAGTAAGAAAAGGGCTAAATTGGGATTTAACCCTTTTAAAAGAACTCTTATTCTACTTCATTTTTTGCTTTCGGTAAAACAAGGTTTAAGATGATAGCAACAACTGCGCATAAGCTGATACCTTTTAGTGATACATTGCCTACATCTACAAACATATTGCCGATACCAAATGTCATGACGACAGAAATAATACACAGATTACGTGCTTCGGTAACATCAACTTTGCCACGAATTAAGGTGCTCATGCCCACGACTGCGATTGAACCGAAAACAAGCATCATAATCCCACCCATTACAATAGTTGGAATCGTTGATAGGAAGGCGCCTACTTTTCCACAGAATGAAATCGCAATAGCCCAAATGGCAGCCCATGTCATAATATTAGGATTGAAATTTCGGGTTAACATTACGGCACCAGTCACTTCAGAATAAGTTGTATTTGGTGGGCCACCCACTAAAGAAGCCGCTGCAGTTGCTAAGCTATCGCCTAATAAAGTGCGGTGTAATCCTGGTTTTTTTAAAAAATCTTTACCTGTTACAGAGCTGATAGCCATAATACCGCCAACATGTTCTACCGCCGGTGCAATAGCAATTGGCAACATATAAAGAATAGCTTCTAGGTTAAATTCAGGAGCAGTTAATTTTGGTAAGCTGAACCAAGGCGCATCAATCACTGGTTGGAAATTAATTAAACCAAGGAATAAGCATAAAATATAGCCCGTAGTAATACCAAACATAATTGGGATGAGTTTCATCAATCCTTTGGCAAACACAGCTACAGATAAAGTAGTGAGAAGTGTTACCATTGAAACTAATATAGCGTCGTTATAAGCATAAGCACTGTTTTTGCCTAATGACATATCAACTGCTACAGGGGCAAGCCCCATCCCAATAATAATAATCACTGGCCCCACAACAATCGGTGGGAAAATACGTTGTAATGCTTCAGTTCCACGTAATTTTACCAATATACTTAGTGCTAAATATACAAGACCCGCCGATGCTAATCCCCCCATAGTGGTTGGAATCCCCCATGTCTGAATACCATATTGAATCGGTGCGATAAAGGCAAAAGATGAAGCTAAGAAAATAGGAACTTGTTTGCCAGTGCAAAGTTGGAAGAGTAGGGTGCCAACGCCAGCAGTTAGTAATGCAGTATTGGAATCAAGACCAGTAATTAATGGTACAAGAACGAGCGCACCAAATGCGACGAAGAGCATCTGTAGGCCAACAAAAGATTGTTTAAGTTTACTCTGGTTTTCTACCACGGAAGAATTTTGATGTGTCATTTAGTTTCAACTCTCTGTTTGAATTAACTGAAAGTGCGGTCAATATATTTTTAATATTTCATGCACCGAAAAAAGACGGTATGAATACCGTCTTTTGTTTCTGGGATTATTTAGTCCCAAAAATTTTATCACCCGCGTCACCGAGACCCGGAATAATGTAACCATGTTCATTTAGGTGGCTATCAATAGAAGCACAGTAAATTTCAATGTCGGGATGTGCCGTTTCAAGAGCCTTAATACCTTCTGGCGCAGCGACTAAAACTAATACTTTAATATGCTTACAACCTTTTGCTTTTAAAAGATCAAGGGTAGCAATCATAGAACCGCCCGTTGCAAGCATCGGATCAACAACAATTGCAAGGCGCTCTTCTAAATCGCTAGCTAATTTTTGGAAGTAAGGGACTGGTTCAAGGGTTTCTTCATTACGGTAGATCCCCACTACACTGATGCGTGCGCTTGGTACATGTTCAAGTACACCATCCATCATACCTAAACCTGCACGTAAAATTGGGACAACCGTTACTTTTTTACCTTTAATTCTGTCGATTTCTACTGGGCCATTCCAACCGTTGATCGTTACTTTTTCAGTTTCTAAATCTGACGTTGCTTCGTAGGTTAATAGGCTACCGATTTCTGTTGCCAGTTCACGGAATTTTTTTGTATCAATCTCAGCTTCACGCATCACACCTAATTTGTGTTTAACAAGTGGGTGTTTTACTTCAACCAGTTTCATATTTACTCTCCTTTTGGCGTTTAAAAAACAAATTGAAGAATTCTAGATTAAAAAAAAGAAAAAAGGTAGCAATTTATGAAAATATTTTAAAGAATACCAAGAATGGAATAGGGACAACTATAATAATTTGGATAGGCTATAAGCAAAAAGTCCGCGAAAGCGGACTTTTTCATTATCTTTATTTGTCAGATTTACCCAAATTATCAAAGAATTTTTTCACACCGTCCAAAAATCCTGAAGATTTTGGCGCATGCTTACTTAAATCTTTACCTTGTAAACTTTTCTCAAGTTTTTGAAGTAATTCTTTTTGTTCGCTAGTTAAATTAACGGGTGTTTCGACCGCGATACGACAAATCAAATCGCCCGCATAGCCACTACGTGTAGAGGCGACACCTTTGCCTCGCATGCGGAATAATTTTCCAGTTTGCGTTTCAGCTGGGATTTTAAGTTTTACTCTGCCATCTAAGGTCGGTACTTCAATTTCACCGCCAAGCGCTGCAGTAGCAAAACTAATCGGTACTTCGCAATATAAGTTATTACCGTCACGTTCAAAAATGTTATGTTCTCTCACATGAATCACAACATATAAATCTCCAGCTGGTGCGCCATTTTCGCCCGCTGCTCCTTTTTCAGCTAAGCGAAGTTGGTTGCCCGTATCTACGCCTGCAGGAATTTTTACTGAAAGATTTTCTTTCTTATGAACTCGTCCTTCTCCATGACAGCTGCGACAAGGTTTTTCAATTTTCTTACCGCTACCATGACAAGTTGGACAGATACTTTCAGATACAAAGAAACCTTGCTGACGACGAATTCGACCAGAACCATGGCAATACGGACAAGTTTCCACTTTAGAGCCTTTTTCAGCACCAGAACCACCACAGCTATTACAATGGGCAAGAGTATTGATTTGAATATCTTTGGTTGTACCTTTTACGGCTTCTTCTAAAGTGATTTCTAAGTCATAGCGTAAGTCTTCGCCACGAACAACTCGTTGACGACCACGGCTACCGCCACCAAAAATATCGCCAAAAATATCGCCGAACATATCGCCAAAATCAGCACCGCCAAAGCCGCCACCGAAACCACCAGCGCCACCACCTTGTTCAAAGGCTGCATGACCATATTGATCATAAGCTGCGCGTTTTTGATCGTCTCCTAATACTTCGTAAGCTTCATTAATTTCTTTGAATTTTTCTTCTGCTTCTTTGCTACCTTGGTTTTTATCAGGGTGATGTTTAGACGCTAAACGTTTATACGCACGTTTTATATCATTCTCACTCGCCCCTTTTTTCAATCCAAGGACTTCGTAGTAATCTTTTTTTGCCATAGTGTTTCCGTATTTTTATTTGCAAATATTTTGTCATTTCTGACCGCTTACATTCGCTATTTTTAGCAATGTGGGCAAATTGAAATGTAAATATCCACTTTTCCATTTGGATAATATTTCTCAAAATCCACTTTATAAGCACGTTTTAATAAGCCTTGCTTTTCTTTATTCCAAATGCGTTGCCACGTTTGAACTACTGATTCATAAGTCGTGGGGAAGATTTCATACCAAGTCAGATCTTCAATTTCAATGGTTAAGAAACTGCCTTCAGGTTTACTTTCTTGAGCAACAGCAACATCATAATAGCCCGTAAAATCCGATTCGTAATTCAGATAAACACCATAATAAGGCTCATTTTGAGGCAATTTTGCAAAATTATTCTGCCAAAGCTGTCCTATCTTTTCTGCGGGATTTTCTTTTGTGTTATGCGTACGAATTGTAGCAAGTGGATAAAGTGTAAGTGGCATAACTATTCCTTAAATTTACAAAATTCTGGGTAAATTTGACCGCTTATAACATACTCCCCTCTTTAGCAAAGAGGGGCGGGGGGGAGATTTGGCAGAAGTAAATTTAGCTCATAAGAAAATTTGATATCGCTATCAAATCTCCCCTAACCCCTCTTTTCTAAAGAGGGGGATCATTTATATACACCAAAAGGGCGTGTTTCCACGCCCTTTGTTTATGCTAAGAAGAGCGGTGAATTATTTATTATCTTTCACTTCTTCAAATTCAGCATCTACCACGCCATCATCTTTTGCTGATGATTGTTGTGGTTGCTCGCCACCAGCTTGTTGAGCTTTTGCTTGAGCTGCTTGCATTAACGGTTCAGAGGCTTTAATTACCGCTTCAATTTTCGCTTCAATTTCTGCTTTATCTTCACCTTTTGCTGCTGTTTCAAGCTCAGCAACTGCTGCTTCAATTTTCTCTTTGTCTGCGGCACTCAATACATCGCCAGCTTCTGCAATTTGTTTACGTGTTGCGTGAGCAATACCATCAGCTTGGTTACGCGCTTGTACTAACTCTTCAAATTTACGGTCTGCATCTGCGTTCGCTTCTGCATCACGAACCATTTGTTGAATTTCTTCATCAGATAAACCAGATGATGCTTGAATACGAATTTGTTGTTCTTTACCCGTATTTTTATCTTTCGCAGATACGTTGATTACGCCGTTTGCATCGATATCAAATGTTACTTCAATTTGTGGCATACCACGCGGTGCAGGGTTAATACCTTCTAGGTTGAATTGACCTAAAGATTTATTGTCTGCCGCACGTTTACGTTCACCTTGAAGAACGTGAATGGTTACCGCACTTTGGTTATCTTCCGCTGTTGAGAAAACTTGCGATTTTTTGGTTGGAATCGTTGTGTTTTTCTCAATTAAAGTGGTCATCACGCCGCCCATGGTTTCGATACCAAGTGATAATGGAGTAACGTCTAATAAAAGGACGTCTTTCACATCACCTTTTAATACACCACCTTGAACAGCCGCACCGATTGCCACCGCTTCATCAGGGTTAACATCTTTACGAGCTTCTTTACCAAAGAACTCAGCAACTTTTTGTTGAACAAGTGGCATACGAGTTTGTCCACCCACAAGAATAATATCGTGGATTTCGTTTACACTCTTACCTGCATCTTTTAATACTGCTTTCAGAGATTCAATTGAGCTTGCCACTAAATCTTCTACTAATGCTTCTAATTTTGCACGAGTGATATTTAATGCTAAGTGTTTAGGACCTGTAGCATCTGCAGTGATGTAAGGTAAATTTACTTCGGTAGATTGCGCTGATGAAAGTTCAATTTTTGCTTTCTCTGCTGCTTCTTTTACGCGTTGTAATGCCATTGGGTCATTACGTAAATCGATGTTTTGTTCTTTTTTGAACTCATCAATAATGTAATCAATTACACGGTTATCGAAGTCTTCACCACCTAAGTGAGTGTTACCACCAGTTGCTAATACTTCGAAAGTTTGTTCGCCATCAAAGTTATCAATTTCGATGATTGAAATATCGAATGTACCACCACCTAAGTCGTAAACAGCGATCACTTGGTTTTCTTTGCTTGAACCTAAACCAAATGCTAAGGCAGCTGCTGTTGGTTCATTGATGATACGTTTAACATCTAAACCTGCGATTTTACCCGCGTCAATAGTTGCTTGACGTTGTGCATCATTGAAGTATGCAGGCACGGTGATTACTGCTTCTGTTACAGATTCACCCAAGAAATCCTCTGCAGTTTTTTTCATTTTTTTCAATACTTCAGCAGAGATTTGTGGCGGCGCTAATTTATCGCCTTTTACATTTACCCACGCATCGCCGTTATCTGCACGCACGATTTCGAAAGGCATGATTTTAATATCGCGTTGTACTTCTTCGCTTTCAAAACGACGACCAATTAAACGTTTAATCGCAAACAATGTATTTTTCGGGTTAGTGATTGCTTGACGTTTTGCTGGCTGACCCACTAAGGTTTCATTATCTGTATAAGCAATAATTGAAGGGGTAGTACGTGCGCCTTCTGCATTTTCAATTACGCGCGCTTTGTCGCCGTCCATTACTGCTACACAAGAGTTTGTTGTACCTAAGTCAATACCAATAATTTTTCCCATTTTGTACTCCTAGTAAAAATTTTAAAATTCGGGGTAGGGCTTTTAGACCCATTTATTACGAATTGTAAGATGTGGATATTCTTTCGCATTTCAAGAGAAAATTTTAAAAATTTTTTATTTCTTAAAGTGCGGTGATTTCCGTTCTTGTTTTCAAGATAAGTCTCAAATGATGAACTTCAAGGGGAAAACAAAAATTTTCAGGCAAGAAAAAGGGATTTGTGATAAATTTGGCGAAAATTTTTACTTTAAAATAGGAAAGAAATAAATGAAAAAATCAAAAATTGCTGCAGGCGTAGTCGTTGCTCTTGCTGCCGTTTGGTGTACCGGTGCATGGTTTACAGGGAAAAAAGCGGAAGAAGAATATTTACATCAACTAAAACAGTTAAATCAACTATTTGCCAAAACAGATGCATTAGAAGAAAGTAAAATTTTTTATAAAAATATAAAATTTGATAGAGGATTATTTGCATCTCATATTCAAGATCAAATAGAAATCCACAAGGCAAATGAAACGATCCTTATTCCTTTATCATCAACACTTTATCACGGGCCTTTGCCGCTTGATCGTGTGGCGAAACTAAATTTCGTTCCAGCCATTTTTTCAAGCCAAACCTTGTTAGGAAAAAATGCAACAACTCAGGCATTCTTTGATATCACAAAATCAGAGAAACCGTTACAACTAAATGTCGCAATGAATTATTCATTAAGCGGTAATGCGGAATTAAAACTTGCATCGGGGCAATATCACAATGAGCAATCCAAGGCTGATTTTGATTGGTCAAATGTCGTATTAAATATAGATTTAGACAAAAATGAACCAAGCAATTATACACTATCTGTAGATGCATTTAATTCAAATGACCCAAATCATGCAGTTTCAACCGCTTCATCAATTAAAATAAAAGATCTTGTCGTACAAGGCTCACTACAAAGCACAAAATGGCCACTTATTTATAGCGGAAATATCAATAGTAAAATAGGCTATTTTGAGCAAAATACCGAATCTGCAGAGACTGGGGAAAAATTCTCTCTGATTCAGAAAAACAGCCAAGCAAATTTAACTACACAAGTTCAGGGTGATACAGTAAATATCATCAATAAAACAAATCTGGATGAATTAAATATTAACGGTAACAACTTAGGTAAAGTGACCAACAATGTAGAATTCAACCATATTGATGGCAACGCATTACAAGAACTTTTAAACATTTTAGTAGCAATAGGCAAGGCTGATTCAGATATGCCGTTACCTAAACCATTGGTGCAAAAATTACAACAAGCAGGCATGGTCATTGCGAATAATCAGCCTCAAATTAAATTAGCCCCTCTTTCTATTTCTGATGAAAAAGGCAAAATGGCATTAGATCTGAACATTGCTTTAGTGCCAAATCCTAAATTTGATTTAATGCGCAGCGGCTTATACAAACAATTCAAAGATTTTTCGATCAATTTTGATGTGAATAAAGAGACCGCGATTTCATTATTATCTAAATTTGTACCAGAAAATCAAAAACAAGATTTAGTTTACAGAATGGACGAATTAATTGCTGAAGACGAAGCAAATGGCATTATCGTAAACACCGATAAAACCGTCACATTAACGCTTGCTTTAGAGAATAACGAATTGAAACTAAACGGCAAGCCAATCCCAGAAGAACAGCTGAAAATGGTACTCTTTATGCTTGTGATGGGGGGCTTTGGATGATAACAAAAACAGGGCGATAAATTGTCGCCCTGTTTTACGATGAAGAGCGGTCAATATTCTTTATCTTTTTAAGCTAAACGCTCTTCTAAATACCCTTCATAATCTGGCACTTCAATTTCGACATCTTGTTCAAATAAAACTGAAGTTAACATAAAATCTGCGGAGCTTTGATTAATCGCAACAGGGATATTCCACACTGTTGCAATACGCATGAGGGCTTTCACATCGGGATCATGGGGTGCGGCATTCATTGGATCCCAAAAGAAGATCATCATGTCGATTTTCTTTTCTGCGATTAATCCGCCAAGTTGTTGGTCGCCGCCCATTGGACCACTTAATAAAGATTGAATGCTTAAACCTGTTTCTCGTTCTAAAATATGCCCTGTCGTACCTGTTGCATAAAGTATATGAGGCTTAAGGGCATCTTTGTGTTTTTGCGTCCAATTCAGTAAATTTTTTTTGCAGCTGTCATGAGCCACAAGCGCAATACGTTTGTGTTGAGTGAGCGTTCGAGTCGTTATATGCATGATTGATTCCTTTTTGAAATAAGTTTGAAAACTTTAAAGCAAAGCCCTACAGAATGCAATGTTTTACTTATGATTTTAATAGGCTTTACAAAAGGCGAGAAAAAATTACCGCACTTTCAAAAGATTA
The DNA here is from genome assembly GCF_001679495.1 of Haemophilus sp. CCUG 66565. Lineage (NCBI taxonomy): Bacteria > Pseudomonadati > Pseudomonadota > Gammaproteobacteria > Pasteurellales > Pasteurellaceae > Haemophilus > Haemophilus sp. CCUG 66565. Next base: position 281,447 of record NZ_LZOX01000001.1, read on the forward strand.
CCGATTAACACAGCACTCAACAGGGATATTTGATGAAAATTTACTATCTTTATCTCAAAAAATCTTCTAAAATTTGCAAGATTTGTTAAATGTTTGTAAAAAGGCAAGCATTTCTGATATTCGTGTTTAGTGCTGACTAAACTAATGTTCACTTAATTAACAGATAAGGAAAACCTATGTCTGAGATTTTAAAAAATGACGTTGATCCAATCGAAACTCAAGATTGGTTACAATCATTAGATTCTTTGATTCGTGAAGAAGGCGTAGAGCGTGCACAATATATTATTGAGCAAGTTATCGGCCAAGCACGCACCAACGGTGTTTCATTACCGACAGGTGTAACTACCGATTATGTCAATACTATCCCTGCTTCTGAACAACCTGCTTACCCAGGTGATCATGCTATTGAGCGTCGTATTCGTTCTGCTGTGCGTTGGAATGCTATTGCTATGGTATTGCGTAGTCAGAAGAAAGATCTTGACTTAGGTGGCCATATCTCAACTTTCCAATCTGCTGCAACCATGTATGAAGTTTGCTATAACCACTTCTTCAAAGCAGCAACCGAGAAAAACGGTGGTGACTTAATTTTCTTCCAAGGCCATGCTGCTCCAGGTATGTATGCGCGTGCATTCTTAGAAGGTCGTTTAACTGAAGAACAAATGGATAACTTCCGTCAAGAAGCCTTTACCGATGGTTTATCTTCATATCCACACCCTAAATTAATGCCTGAATTCTGGCAATTCTCTACGGTTTCTATGGGTTTAGGCCCTGTGAACGCCATCTACCAAGCGCGTTTCTTAAAATACTTAGATAACCGTGGCTTAAAAGATACCAAAGATCAAAAAGTCTATGCATTCTTAGGCGATGGTGAAATGGATGAAATTGAGTCTAAAGGTGCATTAACTTTTGCGGCTCGTGAGAAATTAGATAACTTAATCTTCACTATCAGCTGTAACTTACAACGCTTAGACGGTCCGGTTAATGGTAACGGTAAAATTGTTCAAGAATTAGAAGGATTATTTACTGGTGCGGGCTGGGAAGTGATTAAAGTTTTATGGGGCAGCGATTGGGATAAATTATTCGCGAAAGATACTTCTGGTAAATTAACTCAGTTAATGATGGAAGTGGTTGATGGTGACTATTTAACCTTTAAATCTAAAGATGGTGCGTATATTCGTGAACACTTCTTCGGTCGTTATCCAGAAACTGCTGCATTAGTTGCAGATATGACTGATGATGAAATTTGGGCATTACGCCGTGGTGCACACGATAGCGAAAAATTATATGCAGCCTATGCAAAAGCACAAAATGCAACGAAACCAGTTGTGATTTTAGCGCATCAAGTTAAAGGTTATAAAATTCCCGAAGCGGAAAGTAAAAACACCGCTCACCAATCTAAAAAAATGTCTTACGAAAGCCTTAAAGGTTTCCGTGACTACTTCGATTTACCATTGACTGATGAGCAAGTAGAAAAATTAGAATACATTAAATTTGCTGAAGGCACACCTGAGTATGAATATTTACATGGTCACCGTAAAGCATTAAACGGCTATGTTCCTGCTCGTCGCACTAAATTTGATGTTGAATATAAAGTTCCTGCATTAGAGGAATTTAAAGCATTATTAGAAGAACAACCTCGTGGTATTTCAACCACAATGGCGTTTACTCGTGCATTAAACATCTTATTAAAAGATAAAAACATTGGTAAAACTATCGTTCCAATGATTGCTGATGAAGCACGTACTTTCGGTATGGAAGGTTTATTCCGCCAGGTTGGTATTTATAACCCACATGGTCAAAACTATGTTCCTTCAGATCGTGACTTAGTTGCTTACTACCGCGAAGCAAAAGATGGTCAAGTGCTACAAGAAGGTATCAATGAATTAGGTGCAACCGCATCTTGGTTAGCAGCAGCGAATTCATACTCTGTTAATAACCAACCAATGATTCCATTCTTCATCTATTACTCCATGTTTGGTTTCCAACGCGTGGGTGATATGATGTGGGCGGCTGGTGACCAATTAGCTCGTGGTTTTATGGTAGGTGGTACTTCTGGTCGTACAACCCTGAACGGTGAAGGTTTACAACACGAAGATGGCCACAGCCATATTCAAGCAGGTATCATTCCTAACTGTATCACTTATGATCCATCATTTGCATTTGAAGTTGCTGTAATTATGCAAGACGGTATTAATCGCATGTACGGCGAAAAACAAGAAGATGTATTCTATTACATGACAACATTAAATGAAGTCATGGATCAACCTGCAATGCCTGCTGGTGCGGAAGAAGGTATCCGAAAAGGTTTATACAAATTTGAAACAGTTGAAGGTAAAAAAGGCAAAGGCCACGTTCAGTTGTTAGGTTCTGGTGCCATCATGCGTCATGTTCGTGAAGCGGCACAAATTCTTGCAAAAGATTATGGTGTCACCTCCGATGTATTCTCTGCACCGTCATTCAATGAATTAGCGCGTGAAGGTCACGATGCGGCACGTTGGAATTTATTACACCCTACAGAGACACAACGCGTACCATACGTTGCTCAAGTATTAGCTGATTTACCAACCGTTGCTTCAACTGACTATGTTAAAGCATACGCAGATCAAATCCGTGCATTCGTACCAAGTCGTCATTATCATGTGTTAGGTACAGATGGTTTCGGTCGTTCAGACAGCCGTGCAAACTTACGTGAACACTTCGAAGTTGATGCACGTTATGTTGTGGTTGCTGCACTTTCTCAATTAGCGAAAGAAGGTACAGTATCTAACCAAGTTGTTGCAGATGCGATTGCGAAATTCGGTTTGAATGTAGATCGTATCAATCCGCTTTACGCGTAATTGATGAAAACTGCGGTCAAAAAACATCGTGTTTTATGACCGCACTTTAAAAGGAACAAAAAAATGTCAAAACAAATTCAAATTTCTGATATTGGTAGTGATGAAGTTACAGTAACAGAAGTCATGGTAAATGTAGGCGATACCATTTCTGTTGATCAATCTATCATTAACGTTGAAGGCGATAAGGCTTCAATGGAAGTGCCTGCACCAGAAGCTGGTGTTGTAAAAGAAGTTTTAGTCAAAGTCGGTGATAAAGTCACAACAGGCACCCCAATGCTCGTTTTAGAGGCAGCAGGCGCTTCGCCAGCAGCTGAAGCACCTGCTGCACCAGTAGCCGCTACTGCGCCAACTGCGTCGGCTGTTGTTGAAGTAAACGTACCAGATATCGGTTCTGATGAAGTAAACGTTACTGAAATTATGGTTAAAGTGGGTGATAGCGTTGAAGTTGATCAATCAATCATCAATGTTGAAGGTGATAAAGCTTCAATGGAAGTTCCAGCACCAATCGCAGGTGTAGTAAAAGAAATTTTAATTAATGTCGGTGATAAAGTTTCAACTGGCAAACTCATCATGAAATTTGAAACGGCATCATCTGCTCCAGCTGCTGCATCAGCACCAGCTCAAACAGCTGCGCCTGTAGCTGCCACAACATCTGCAATTAAAGATGTGAATGTGCCAGATATTGGTGGTGATGAAGTCAATGTGACTGAAATTATGGTTGCAGTTGGTGATACCGTTTCAGAAGAGCAATCATTAATTACCGTTGAAGGTGATAAAGCATCAATGGAAGTTCCGGCTCCATTTGGCGGTGTAGTAAAAGAAATTCTCGTGAAATCAGGTGATAAAGTATCGACTGGTTCATTAATTATGCGCTTTGAAGTAGCAGGTGCAGCGCCAGCTGTGGCAACATCTGCTCCAGCACCACAAGTTGCATCACCTGCGCCAGCTGCACAACCTGCTCAATCTGGCAATGTATCTGGCTTAAGCCAAGAACAAGTGGTGGCAAGTGCTGGCTATGCGCATGCTACCCCAGTGATTCGTCGTTTAGCACGTGAATTTGGCGTAAACTTAGATAAAGTAAAAGGTACAGGTCGTAAAGGTCGTATCGTTAAAGAAGATATCGAAGCTTATGTGAAGACCGCCGTTAAAGCTTATGAAAGCGGTGTAACAGCACAAGCTGCTGGCAATGGTGTAGCAAATGGCGCTGGCTTAGGCTTATTACCATGGCCAAAAGTTGATTTCAGTAAATTCGGTGAAGTAGAAGAAGTCGAATTAAGCCGTATCAATAAAATTTCAGGCGCTAACTTACATCGTAACTGGGTCATGATTCCACATGTTACTCACTTCGATAAAGCAGATATCACGGATTTGGAAGCATTCCGTAAAGAACAAAATGCGTTAGCAGAAAAACAAAAACTTGGCGTGAAAATTACTCCAGTTGTGTTCATTATGAAAGCGGTGGCAAAAGCATTAGAAGCATATCCACGTTTCAACAGCTCAATTACCGAAGATGCTCAACGCTTAATCCTGAAAAAATATATTAACATCGGTGTCGCAGTAGATACGCCAAATGGCTTGGTCGTTCCAGTATTCAAGAACGTGAATAAAAAAGGCATTATCGAACTTTCGCGTGAATTAATGGAAGTATCGAAAAAAGCCCGTGAAGGCAAATTGACTGCATCTGATATGCAAGGTGGCTGTTTCACCATTTCAAGTCTTGGTGGTATTGGTACAACTCACTTTGCACCAATCGTAAACGCTCCAGAAGTGGCCATCCTTGGTGTCTCTAAATCATCGATGGAGCCTGTATGGAATGGTAAAGAATTTGCGCCACGCTTAATTCTTCCAATGTCATTATCATTCGATCACCGTGTCATTGATGGTGCGGATGGTGCACGATTCATCAGCTATATCGGTGCTGTATTAGCAGATTTACGCCGTTTGATTATGTAATAAAGCCCCTTTCTTCTAATTAGAAGAAAGGACGTTTTAGCAAATCCATTATGATCGCAAAGATCGCAAAAAGTGCGGTCAATATTTTAAACGTTTTTACGAGGTAAAAATGAGTAAAGAAATTAAAACCCAAGTCGTCGTGCTTGGTGCTGGCCCAGCAGGTTATTCCGCGGCGTTCCGTTGTGCGGATTTAGGCTTAGAAACTGTATTAGTTGAACGTTATTCAACTCTTGGTGGGGTATGTTTAAATGTAGGTTGTATCCCGTCTAAAGCGTTGTTGCATGTAGCAAAAGTGATTGAAGAAGCAAAACACGCAAGTAAAAATGGTATTTACTTTGGCGAGCCAAGAATTGATTTAGATGAAGTTCGTGCGGGTAAAGAAGCGGTTGTCGCTAAATTAACTGGTGGTTTAGCGGGTATGGCAAAAGCGCGCAAAGTCACTGTGGTTGAAGGCTTAGCAGCATTTACTGATCCTCATACTTTAGTGGCGCGTGATCGTGATGGTCACCCAACAACAATCAAATTTGATAACGCTATTATTGCAGCCGGGTCTCGCCCAATTCAATTACCTTTCATTCCACATGAAGATCCGCGTATTTGGGATTCAACAGATGCACTTAAATTAAAAGAAGTACCTAAAAAACTTCTCATTATGGGTGGCGGTATCATCGGTTTAGAAATGGGTACGGTTTACCACGCATTAGGTTCAGAAATTGAAGTGGTGGAAATGTTCGACCAAGTTATCCCAGCAGCGGATAAAGATGTTGTTGCAATTTACACCAAACAAATCGAGAAAAAATTCAAGTTAATGCTTGAAACCAAAGTAACCGCTGTTGAAGCAAAAGATGATGGTATCTACGTTTCAATGGAAGGCAAAGCATGCAATGACACCAAACGTTATGATGCGGTGCTTGTCGCGATTGGCCGTACACCAAATGGCAAATTGATTGATGCAGGTAAAGCAGGGGTTGAAGTAGATGAGCGTGGTTTCATTCATGTTGATAAACAAATGCGCACCAATGTGCCACATATCTTTGCAATAGGCGATATTGTTGGCCAACCAATGTTAGCGCACAAAGGTGTTCACGAAGGCCACGTTGCTGCAGAAGTCATTGCGGGACAAAAACACTACTTCGATCCTAAAGTTATTCCATCAATCGCTTATACTGAACCAGAGGTGGCTTGGGTAGGTAAAACTGAGAAAGAATGTAAACAAGAAGGTTTAAACTACGAAGTCGCTAAATTCCCTTGGGCTGCATCAGGTCGTGCGATTGCATCTGAATGTTCAGAAGGTATGACGAAGTTAATCTTTGATAAAGATACTCATCGTGTACTTGGCGGTGCAATCGTTGGTTCTAACGGTGGTGAATTATTAGGTGAAATCGGTTTAGCCATCGAGATGGGGTGCGATGCAGAAGATATTGCATTAACTATCCACGCTCACCCAACTTTACACGAATCTGTTGGTTTAGCTGCGGAAGTATTTGAAGGCTCAATCACTGACCTTCCAAATGCAAAAGCGAAGAAAAAATAATTTTTTAAGTATAAAGAAAAGCGAGTGTTAAACTCGCTTTTTTTATATCAGTAAAGCAAATGTTATTTTTTAACATGGGGCATTAAGATTTTAACGGTGAAATTGATTGATAATCTATGAATACATTTGAGATTAAGTAAAACTATGCGAAAATTGACCGCACTTTAAGGCTTTTGTCGTGTCGAAAAGGAACCGACCGATAGACAGTTGCCTATCTTTCTTCAATTTAATACGGCTTGGATGCCGTTGTGTTAGTGGTTTTTACAATGAAAAAAGCGCATTCCCCTTTATTCCCCATCTTCACATTTGTGTTGATTAATCTCATTATCCTTTCCTTATCACGTTTGGGACTTGCTGTATGGCAATCAGAGCGTGTGTCCGCCGTAGATGGCTGGTTGCAATTATTTTTGCAAGGCGTACGAATGGATGTTGTGGCACTTTGTTATTTATTTGGCGTACCTGCATTGCTCACAACATTGTTTCATAGCAGCAAAGTTTGGGGAAAAATTTTACGCATTTGGTTAACCCTTGGTAGCGTGTTCATTATCTTTATGGAAATTGCCACACCTGCCTTTATTGAAACCTATGATTACCGTCCAAATCGTTTATTTATCGAATATCTGATTTATCCGAAAGAAGTTTTTTCAATGCTTGCTGAAGGGCATTTAAGTGCGGTAATTTTTAGCCTTGTTTTCACAATTTTAGCTGCCGTGATTTATTGGAAAATTTCTGGTTGGGCAGTCAAAAATTTACGTTCAATGAGTTGGAAACTTCGCCCTGTGATTGCTTTGCTTGTGATTGTAGTGAGCTTTCTTGGCGCACGTTCAAGTTTTCAACACCGCGGTATTAATCCCGCCATGGTGGCATTTTCTTCTGATGCGTTAGTGAATTCTTTGGTGCTTAATTCGGGCTATTCCGTCATTTATGCCGCACAGCAATTTAAAGATGAAGAAAAATCTTCAGAAATGTACGGAAAAATGGATGCAGATGAAATGTTTCGTATTGTTAAAGCCAGTCGTGGCCGTCCAGACAGCGATTACATTTCAGATAAATACCCAACTTTAACGAAAAATGTCGCGACTTATCAGGGTAAACCTAAAAATATCGTGATTTTGTTACAAGAAAGTCTTGGCGCTCAGTTTATTGGAACGCTTGGTGGCAAACCACTTTCCCCAAATGTGGATCAGCTCGCAAAAGAAGGGTGGTTATTTGAAAATCTTTATGCAACAGGCACACGTTCAGTACGCGGTATTGAAGCAACAACGGCAGGTTTTACGCCAACGCCAGCTCGTGCAGTGGTGAAACTTAATAATGCCCAAAGTGGTTTCTTTACTATTGCAGATTTATTACATAAACAAGGTTATAACACTTCCTTTATTTATGGCGGTGAAAAGCATTTCGACAATATGGCGAGCTTTTTCTATGGCAATGGCTTTAAAGATATTTGGGATCAACAAGATTACCAAAATCCAACATTTACTGGCACTTGGGGCGTGAGTGATGAGGATTTATTTGATAAAGCCAATGAAACCTTCACGAAATTACAAAATGAAGGTAAACCGTTTTTTAGTTTAGTATTTAGCTCCAGCAATCACGATCCATTTGAATATCCAGATGGCAAAATTGATCTTTATGAGCAACCAAAAGCCACTCGTAATAACGCAGCAAAATATGCGGATTATGCGTTAGGTCATTTCTTTAAAATGGCAAAACAGTCTAATTATTGGAAAGATACGATTTTCTTAATTGTTGCGGATCACGATTCTCGTGTAGGTGGAGCAAGTCTTGTGCCAATTAAGCATTTCCATATTCCAGCTTTGATTCTTGGCGATGGCATTGCGCCACGCCGTGACAGCCGTCTTGTGAGCCAAATTGATATGCCAACCACATTGCTTTCTTTAGCCGGCGTAAGTGGCAATTATCCAATGATTGGTTTTGATTTGACGCAAGATGTGAACCCAGATCGTGCCTTTATGCAATATGATCAAACTCAAGCAATGATGAAAGGCAATAATGATGTGGTGATTCAAATGCCAAATAAGGCAGCGCAAGGCTATCATTACGATAAAGCGACAGAAACTTTAACGCCAAAAGACGTGCCTGATGCAATGAAAAAAGAGGCATTGGCTCATGCTTTATTAGGCAGTTATTTATATAAGAATCGCTTGTATTCTTCAGGTGAAAATAAATAAACGGAACGCCAGCTTAAGCTGGCGTTTTTTTAGTTTTCAAAAACAAACTGTTCACGTAATTGATGTAATTGATCTCGAATTGCCGCGGCTTTTTCAAATTCCAAATCTTGCGCAAATTTATACATTTGTTGTTCCAATTTTTTGATTTGTTGTTGGTATTCTTTGGCATTTTTCGGTGCATTATAAAGTGCGGTTGGTTCTGCTGCCATTTTTCCACGTTGTTTATTGGCTTTCGCTTTTTGGTTTGCTCCTTGTCCAATATCTAACAATTCCCCTACTTTTTTGTTTAATGCTTGTGGCACAATGCCATGCTCTTCATTGTATTTTATTTGTTTTTCACGACGACGATTGGTTTCGGTAATGGCTTTTTCCATCGATTTTGTGATGCTATCCGCATATAAAATCGCTTTACCATTTAAGTTTCGTGCAGCACGGCCGATGGTTTGGATTAAAGAACGTTCGGAACGTAAAAATCCTTCTTTGTCAGCATCTAAAATCGCCACTAGAGACACTTCCGGAATATCTAAACCTTCACGCAATAAGTTAATTCCCACCAATACATCAAATTCGCCTAAACGCAAATCACGGATAATTTCCACACGTTCCACGGTATCAATATCAGAATGTAGATAACGCACACGAATCCCGTGTTCATCTAAATAATCCGTTAAATCTTCCGCCATTTTCTTGGTGAGTGTTGTGACTAAAACGCGCTCATTTTTATCCGCTCTTTGGCGAGCTTCTGAAAGTAAATCATCCACTTGAATTGAGACTGGACGAATTTCAATGAGCGGATCAAGCAAACCAGTCGGACGAACCACTTGATCGATGATTTCACTGCCTGATTTTTCTAATTCATAAGGCCCAGGTGTTGCGGAAACATAGATGGTTTGTGGAGCTAAGCGTTCAAATTCCTCAAAGCGTAACGGACGATTATCCAATGCGGACGGCAAACGGAAACCATATTCGACTAAGGTTTCTTTACGTGAACGGTCGCCGCGATACATCCCACCAATTTGAGGCACAGTTACATGAGATTCATCAATAATTAAAATAGCATCAGAGGGCATATAATCAAATAATGTTGGTGGTGGTTCGCCCTCATTTCTTCCCGATAAATAGCGAGAGTAGTTTTCAATGCCCGAGCAATAGCCCAATTCATTCATCATTTCAATATCAAATTGGGTTCGTTGGCTAATTCGTTGTTCTTCTAAAAGTTTGTGTTCTTTAATGAAGTATTCACGGCGTGATACGAGTTCTTTTTTGATGTTTTCTATCGCATCTAAAATGCGTTCTCTTGGCGTCACATAGTGCGTTTTAGGATAGATCGTAAAACGTGGTACAGAACCAAAATTACTGCCCGTGAGCGGATCAAATAAACTTAAACGTTCAATTTCATCATCAAATAATTCAATACGCACCGCACGATCATCGGATTCCGCAGGGAAAATATCAATAATTTCTCCACGAACACGGAAAGTTCCACGCTGAAATGCTTGATCATTACGGGTATATTGCAATTCCGCTAACTTCGCTAAAATTTGGCGCTGATCGATAATGGCACCTTGTTGTAAATGCAACATCATTTGTAAATAGCTATCAGGATCACCCAAACCATAAATTGCAGAAACAGACGCTACCACGATAGTATCTCGACGTTCTAGAAAAGATTTCGTCGCAGAAAGACGCATTTGTTCGATTTGATCATTAATAGACGCATCTTTTTCAATAAATGTATCACTACTGGGCACATAGGCTTCTGGCTGATAATAATCATAGTAAGACACAAAATATTCCACCGCATTTTCTGGAAAAAAGGCTTTCATTTCTGCATAAAGCTGGGCTGCAAGGGTTTTATTTGGCGCAAGTAACATTGCGGGGCGATTTAATTGAGCAATTACATTGGCTATAGTAAACGTCTTCCCCGAGCCTGTTACCCCGAGTAAGGTTTGATGCGCCAATCCATCCGTTAAATTTTCAGCCAATTTTTCGATAGCTTGTGGCTGATCGCCAGAAGGACGAAAGTCGGAATGCAGAATGAATGGTTTTGTGTTGATTTTTTCAGACATAAAGTGCGGTCGGTTTTTTCATAGTTTTGAATAGTGTCTATTTTAGCATATTTAATGTGTAAAATTGATCAGGCAAAAATCTAAGTTTTACACAGACTTAGTGATGTCAAGAGGAAGATGTCACAAATTCATAAAAAAAACTTTAATTTTTTACTAGACAAAACTTAACTTATTGATTTTAAATTAAAATTTAATTTTAGGCTAATCTGTAATCAAGATCGAATAATCCTTGTAAGAACAAGGGATCCGCAAAATTTTAAAAAGTTAATCCACAAAGTTATCCACAGGCTCTGTGGATAGAAAAAGAAGTCGAAAATTCATAAAAATGAATGATGAAAAAAAGATTATTAGCATCAATTATTATCTATTGCTTATAAAAAAAACTCTCTCGAGATTTCGAGAGAGTTTCTATTATAGACTAATGATTAAAACTACCATTGATAACCCATACCTGCGCCTACAGCATAATCTCCAGAAGTCGTTGCAGAGCCACTCATCTTAAAGTGCACTCGATTACTATCACTAGCGCGGTTGACACCTACAGCAACAGCACTTTGGCCTTTAAAGCTACCAACTCCAATGCCGACCATTGTTCCTCCTGCACGGTTTGCAGTTGGAATATTTGCCATAGCAACTGCTCCAGCAATCCCACCACGAAGTTTTCTATCTGTTTGTTTTAGCTCGTTACGAACTGAATTTACAGAATGATCAACATAGCGTTTATTTGCTGCATCAGTTAAGTTTTTAGGATCTTGAACATTTGTGATTCGACGTTCATGACCAATATCTCCCACTGAAACAGTATTTTCTTCTTTAGCAACTGATCCTTCACCTAATGCAACAGAGCCAGAAGCTTTGGCGTCAGCATTATGACCTATAGCTGTTGAGCGAACTGCATTTGCCTTAGCGTTATTGCCTAGAGCAGTAGAGTGATCTCCGTTCGCTTCAGAGCCATATCCCATTGCAGTTGAATCTTTACCTGAGGCTTTAGCACTATTTCTACCACTAGTGTTATCAGCTGCAAATGCAGTTTTACCATCTTTACTTATTAAACCTGAATTTTCTATACGTTTTTCGATTATTTTAACGTTATCTTCAGACGTTTTCGCATTAGTTTCTGATTCTTTAGCTTTAGTTTCAGATGCTTTCGCTTTCTCTGCAGACGAGTTTGCTTCAGCAGCTTTGTCAGTTGCAGTTTGCGCGGAGGCGGCTGCTTCATCTGCTTTATCGGATGCAGTCTTAGCAGAAGTAGCTGCAGCATTTTCAGATGCTTTCGCTTTCTCTGCAGACGAGTTTGCTTCAGCAGCTTTGTCAGTTGCAGTTTGCGCGG